>JALSHE010000075.1 GCA_026982415.1 Robiginitomaculum sp. | reverse complement strand
ATGGCATGGGTGAGTTCGTTTTCGCGTAAATTTTTCTCAACCATAGGACCAAATAGCCACAGATTGGCAATGGCCATACGCTGTTTGAACGGCATTCTGGGCGCGGTGGCTTTGAGCATTTTATTCATAACAATATCGCGGCCATTTTCAAACGGACTGGCTTCCAGCTTGGTGATGGCTTTGGCGAGGGCGCCAATGGCGGTATATTCCGGCGGGGTCGAGGAATGGCCGCCCCGCGCTTTGGCGGTTAATTTGAGGGTGAGATAGCCTTTCTCGGCAACGCCAATAGAGGCGAGCTGCCCCGGAATACCGCTCATACCCGTGAGGATAGCCCCGCCCTCATCTATAACCGCATAGGGTTTAATGCCGCGTGTCTCCAGCAATTTTGAAATAGCATCCGCGCCCCGCCCGGCCACTTCTTCGTCGTGCCCAAAAGCGAATATCAGCGTGCGCTTGGGCTTATACCCGCTAGCTGCCAAACGGTCTGCGCCCTCAAGCAAAGCTATTAGCGAGCCTTTATCATCAATCGCACCGCGCCCATAAACAAACCCGTCCGCTATGGTGCCGTCGAACGGTGGATAGTCCCATCCCTCGTCCGAAGCCTTGGCCGGGACAACATCTTGGTGGGCGAGAAATACGATAGGCGCGAGCGACGCATCACTGCCCTGCCATATATTAAGTTGCGCATATTCCACCACTTGCTCGCTCTGCACGACCCCATAAAAATTGGGGTATGTGGTTTTCAGCCAAGATTGAAATTTAAGAAATAACGGCCAGTCCGTATCTTCGCGGTTCTGCATGGTAACGGTTTTGAACCGAATTGCCCGAGAGAGATTGGCTGCGGCTTGCGCTGCATCTACGTCAATAAGGTCTGCTAACGGCACATTGTTTTGCACTTGTTTTCCATGCGAAACTGTACGCACCAAAACAATAGCAATAATGATAACAACCAGCGCTAGTAATCCGAATAAAAACTTTTTCATAACCTTCTCCTTAAGCACCCAACATACACATCTTGAATGAAATGGCCACTTTACATTCCAAGTCCCAACCCTTAAAACCGCGAAAATCGACAAGGATGTTATGTCAAACACGCATATATCACCCAGTGGAAGATCAAGGCTTGATACCCGCCATCTCCTCTCCATAGCGGATTTACACCGCCCCGATATTGATTCCCTGCTCGACCTCGGCGAAACCTATCTGGATTTATCGGTGCAAAAAGACGCTCGCAATAATGTGCTGGCGGGCAAAACTTTAATCAACCTGTTTTTCGAGAACTCGACCCGTACAGAAAAATCATTCGAACTAGCCGGGCGCAGGCTCGGCGCGGACGTCATCAATATGTCCATGGCCACGTCGAGCGCCTCCAAAGGCGAAACTTTACTGGATACGGCCACCACCCTCAACGCTATGAACCCGGACTTGCTGGTGATACGCCATTCGGCCTCCGGTGCGCCTGCGCTTCTCTCGCAAAAAGTGTCCTGCGCCGTAATCAATGCAGGCGACGGCGCCCATGAACACCCCACACAAGCCCTGTTGGACGCGCTGACATTACGCACGCGGCTGGGCGGCGTTGACGGGCTGCGCATTGCCATTTGTGGCGATATTCTGCACTCGCGAGTGGCGCGTTCCAATGTACAGCTCCTCAATATTTTAGGCGCAGAAGTCCGCCTTATCGGGCCGCCGACCTTGATACCTCTGGACGCAGATCAATGGGGTGTGGAAGTTTACCACGACATGGAGAGCGGCCTGAAAGGCTGTGATGTCGTCATGATGTTGCGCCTACAATTAGAACGCATGAGCGGTAGCTTCGTACCGTCGAAACGCGAGTATTTCCACTTTTACGGCCTCGACCAGAGAAAGCTGGAATACGCTGCCCCCGGCGCATTGGTCATGCACCCCGGCCCCATGAATAGGGGCGTAGAAATAAACTCCGACATCGCCGACGACCCGGACATCAGCCTGATCACCAGACAAGTAGAAACCGGCGTCGCCATGCGCATGGCGATTTTGCACCTACTGTCACAAAGCGGGGGTGTAGATGCCTAAATTAGCCATTAGCAATGCGCGCCTCATTGACCCCAAGAGCGGGTATGATAAAATTGGTGACCTGCTAATCGAAGACGGAATTATTGCTGCG
>JALSHE010000074.1 GCA_026982415.1 Robiginitomaculum sp. | reverse complement strand
CAATCCTTCCCGAAAGCCGAGCTACCCCGCCGCGTAACATACGTTCCATAAAAAACACCTCAAAACACAAAAAGAGACGTAATACGGAAACAACCTTAATTAAACATTATTCTGTCAGGTGGTAAGTGTAGTTACATATTTCCCTTTGCATTCCCCCAATACTTTGCTAACCCCCCCTTTCCTCAATGTGCGGCCGTGGCGGAATTGGTAGACGCGCAGCGTTGAGGTCGCTGTGGGGTAACACCCGTGGAAGTTCGAGTCTTCTCGGCCGCACCAATTGAGATTGCCAGTTAGTGACATGAGGTGCCATAGAGTGCCGTGATTGTGGGGATTTCGGGGATTTCACTCGACAAACTGTGCCATTCTGTGCCATGGGGTGACAGGGAATGACAATGAAAGTGTAGTCCGAGGTGTAGCCGGAATGGGTCAAATACATAAACTCACACCCTTGATGGTGAAAAATACAAACAAAATTGGCTGGCTGGCCGATGGAGGTGGGCTGTATTTACGGGTGCGGGCTGAGGGCACTAAAACATGGATGTATCGGCAAACAAAGAACAAGCGCCGGATTGACCTTACAATTGCCCCTGTTCACACGCTCTCACTTGCAGATGCGCGGAAAATTGCGGCCGATTGCAGGTTAGCGGCATTTGAGGGGCGTGATATTCGCGCGGTTTTGAAAGGTGATAATTCCGACCACACATTTGAAGAGGCCGCCCTGGCTATTATCGAGCGGCGCAAACAATCTTGGAAATCTGACAAGACGGGCATCAAATGGCGGCGCTGTCTAATGGAACATGCAAAGCCTTTGCACAAAAAACCAATCGACCAGATAAGTATTAAAGACGTGGAGGATGTGATTAAGCCGATTTGGTATTCCATGAACCATTCAGCACGTGGTATGCGCGGTATGATCGAGGAGGCGTTTGATTTAGCCGGTGCTCTCGACTGGCGGGATCCGGACAAGCCAAACCCGGCTCGGTGGAAAGGTGGGCTTGAATATCTGCTTCCGGACTATAAACCGAGGGTGAAACATCATTTGGCAATGCCCTACGTCGATGCACCGAATTTTTATCGCACTTTACTGGCTAGCAAGCACGACACGCGCTTTGCTTTGGCGCTGACTATCCTAACGGCGTCTCGTGGGCATATGGTTCGACATGCTGACTGGCGCGAGTTTGATTTGGAAAACCAACTTTGGACAATACCGGCCGCGCGGATGAAAAAAAGCGCGGCGGATCATGTCATTCCGCTGACGCCTGCTATGTTGCTATTATTACCAACAACCAGCTCAGTGCCGGCAAAAGGTCTGGTCTATCCTTATCGCGGCAAGGGTTTTTCTGAAAACGCGTTCCGGTCGACACTGAAAGCCATGAAGTTGGACTATACTGCGCACGGTTTCCGGTCGACCTTTAAAGATTGGGCAATGGACTGCACAGGCTTCGCTGACGAGGTTTCGGAGCTGGCCCTGGCGCATAAGGTCGGATCTAGTGTGCGCCGCGCCTACAGGCGCGGCACAGGGCTTACTGTGCGGAGGAAATTAATGCAGGCTTGGTGTGAATATCTGACGGCTTCATAAATGTAAGCCAGTGGGTTTTCTGCTGTTTTCCGCTTTTGTGGCCAAATAGCGGCTGGACATCTATGAGCGGTAAAATCTGACTAACTGGGATTTGAGTTTCGTTCCACTTGAAAATTAGCACGCCGTTCGGCTTTAGAACCCGTAAACATTCTGCAAACCCGGCTTTGAGGTCACTGCGCCAGTCCGCCGTCAACCGCCCATATTTCTTGACCATCCAGCTATTATCACCGCCGCATTTCAAGTGCGGTGGGTCAAAAACCACGAGGTGGAATTTAGAGGTTTCGAATGGCAGTTTTGTAAAATCAAGTTTCATATCTGGTTTGATTTCCAGTGTCCGACCATCACATAAAACATGGGTTTCTGTTCTGATGTCTCCAAATATAACATTAGGGTTTTTTTTATTAAACCAAAACATACGGCTTCCGCAGCAGACATCGAGGATGGGTTTGACAGTCTTGACACGCTTATTTGATAGAGTCATGATCCCCACCTTAGGAGTGTAAATTTTTCCTCCTGGTCATGGGAGTGTTTGATCATATTTTTGAGGACTTCAAGGCGGTTGCACCAAAAATCATCCATACAGCACTGATCATAAATGGAATTATCGATATCTTGATAAAGATGACCAAGGCTTTCAATTGCCCGCTCAGCGGCGGCTATTTTCTGTCTGGCAATGGCCGCGCGGCGTTTAGGTGTCATGGTTTATTCTCAGAAAAGGGTGTGCGGCAACCATTCTTTGTAAATCATGCATTTTGTATCTAAACTCCTGAAATTCCTCTGGGTGAAGTTTGTCAAGATTAATAAATCCATCCCAAGCCTTACGCATATGGTCTAAGTCTGCTTCTTCATCGCACGTTAATTTTCTCACGCCGCCACCTCCTCTATTGCATCAACATTCTGGCGCACCACTTTGAACGTCAGGGCTATGATTTCTGGGTTTGTGTGCCATTGGTTATTTGGGTGTAGGGTGTCCCATAAACCGCGATAGGCGCAGGTGTATGGTCTATAGTCGGTGAAAGTAACGGGCAAGACACCTTCGGCCTTAGCGTCTGCTTCTGTAATGTCATGCAAAAACTGGGTACGGACATTTGTGATTATCAAAGTGGCGCGGCTTAAGCGGCGGGGTAGGAACATGGCCGGACGGAGGCGGCCAGAGCCATCTGGTTTGCCCGGCTTACCTATGTAATCAGATTCGTAAAATATGGGCGTATTGTGTAGGTCAGAGGGCTTGACCTGGTCGTTTAATTCATCTGTGCGCCACGGTTCGCGCACGTAAAGCATATCACCGACCTGAGCGCGGGATAGCGGGCTTGTGGTCAAGCGCCGAGTTTGGATTTTCACATCGTCTAAAATGAGTTTGGCGTTTGGTGCGGTGAATAATATTGGGCGTTTGATCATGATGTCACTCCAAACCTACCAATAGATTTTGGGATAATGGTGTCATCTCGGCTTGGGTCATTTGGAAAAACGTATTTCTCATAGCCAAGTGCCTGCGCCTTGGAAAAGTCTTCTTCGTCTACGTTAATGTAGCCTTGGATTTTATTATGCCCGCAGCAACAACCATATGTGCGAATGCCCGCTTTCCACAGGTCTATAATTTCGTCGGCCAAACATCGGTCAACATCTATGCCATTTTCAGGTAGTCCCGCTTTGGCACGGTTATTGCGATATTGTCGCATTATCTCATAATAGCCAAGCAATATTGTATTATCGTAAGTCTGAAAATCTATATTGTTGCAGGCGCAATTTTGCACGTTTATTTTACGGATTGTGTTCGTCATGATTGTGGGAGTCCTTCTATATAGTTTTTTAGGCCGTCGTAGAGCACCAGGGTGCGGCGGCCCATTTTTCTGGTTGGTAAGTTTTTGGCCTTTATGACGCGCCACATTTGGCGTTCTGATAGGCTGCAAGCGGCGGCGGCTTCGGGGACAGATAGGGCTATTGGTGTGGGTTGATTTTTCATTTATGCGCCGCCTTTCTTTTCAAACACCCAACATTTTACCGTCCGGCCGGCAAAGCCCGCTTCATGGCCTATGCCAGAATTGACGGCCTTTATGCCGATAAATTTATGGGTTCGGGTTTGTTTGAGCAGGGGTTTTAGGTCTGTGAGTGCGGGGATTTGTTGTTTTTGCTCGGTTGCGATTTTGACGAAATGATTGAGGTTGATCGCAATATGGCCTTTGTCGCGGGCATGATTTATCACTGGATAATCATGGGAGACGTTGAGATATTCAAATGCATCCCAAAAGTCCTGCAACATTGGGTGATCGGCTTTGACGGCGCGTTCGCGCTCAGCTGCTAATGTTTCGATATAAGCGTGAATTTCGCGCAATCGTTCATCACGCAGGCCTGTTATTTTAACCATGCAATCTGCGAGCGCCATAATTTGTGCGTGATTTTTGGCAATGCGGATATTCTTTATGCGTTCATTTTCCAAAAGCCTATTTTCATATTTGCGGGTATTGGCGTTGAAATGTGTCATTATGGATTTTTCGCGCTGAATACAATTGAGCAGGAAATAAGAGACATTTTCGACGGGCAGTTGATTAAGCGCGTCGCTGGCGTCGCGGGTTTGCGGCGTATGGCTCTCGGTGTCGAAATTCAAGTGCACAATGCGCTGTAGCACTGCATCAGAGCCTTGAACATCAGAGTTCTGTGAGATAACGACGGCAGCTTTGAATGCGGGTGCATAGGTTTCACTACCACCGTTTTTGATGCCGCGTTCGCCGAATGCGCGGCCATTATAGCTGTCTTTGAGCTGGTTAAAATCGAATTTCTTATATTTAGATGCTTCTTCGCGGTCACCCTCAAGCAATACAATTGGCATGTTGGATACTTGCGCAAATTTACGGCGGATAGCGGCAAAGGTGGATTTGGATGGATCAAAGCCTTCGGTATCTTCCAAACCAAAGCATTTCCACATAAACTCGATCAGCGTCGTCTTGCCTGAGCCTGGTTCGCCGACAATTTCCAAAAACGGGTAGGATTTATGATCTGCACGGATTTGTTCGGCAAATAGAGCGCCAAACCAGAACGATAATGCGACCAGACCTTTGACGCCAAACGCTTGATATATCAGCTCTGCCCACTGGTTGTTATATTGGTGGCGTTTACCAACTTCAAATTTGAACGAGCGGCTGAGCGTTTTTATGGAGAGTTTGTCTATTTCCATATATTCTTCGGCATTGGATTTGTAAAACCGACCGTGCTTGATGGCAAAATCATTGAAAATATAGGCCTGATGGTCTTTGGAATAGCCGACAAAGTCAATTGTCTGCACTTGTTTAATGTTGGTGAGGTGGGTTTTGATAATCCAGTTGAGTTGTCCGCCGCCGCCTGTAAATAGGCCGCCTGGTGCGGCGGTGAGTAAGCGTTTTTTGAACTCGGCGGAGCTGGCGATTTGGCCGCCAGAAAACGTGGTTTTAATGGGCGGGCGACCGTTCGGGAAAGATATACTACAATAATAGGCGCTTTCGTCCGTGGCTTCGTGAGATTGGAAATATAAAAAGCGGGGATTGCAATTGCATATTTCCCGCAGCATACCCGCCTGTTGCATGGCTTTTAGGCGGATTTCTTTTGCATCCATATCCGGGTTAGATGTTCGGAATTCTTCTTTGGCTTTGTTAAACTTATCCATATCGGTCTTGAACCAATACAGACGGTTATCAAAGGTGAAGCTAAAGGCGTCGGCATTGCCGTGACCCCAAATGAGCATGGATTTTACAAAGGCAGATTTTGCCGTCAGCAAATCACCGTGGTATATGCACTCGCGCAAGAAATCTTCGTTCAATCTGTCTTGCTGGTGCAGATCGTTCCAATCTGCTTTGCCGTCGCGGCCGGGCGGGATTTGCGCCGCGCCGACCTTGTATTCTGCGGCTTTGGCTTTTTTGACATGGCGCTTGGTGTATTTTTTGCCCGTCTTGTCATTATCTAGGGCAAATACCCAGCGGATTTTCTTGTCCTTATATTTCTCCAGCATTTTGCCCGGATAATTGACGGCGGACAGGGTGGCTACGGCTTTGATGCCGTTCAGGTTCAGCGCGATCGCATCCAGGCACCCCTCGACCAGCCAGACGGTATCGCCGTCTTTCAATTCAATGCCCGGTGGTTGCCACCAAAGTCCGCCGTGTTTGCCGTGAAAGTTTTTATTGCGTTTGGTGCGCTTGCCGCTTTTGTCGGTGACAATCACGGTCTCGACAAAACGCTCCATATAAATATCATTGGCGCGGTCTATATCGAAGCGCACAGTGGCCGTGCCGCTATCACCGTGGGGGTGCCAGTATTTTTCTTGGCGGTACCAGCCTTTGATGGGTTTTAGGGCAAAGCCACGGGCGTATTTCAAATATGCCTCTGCCGTGGCATTGGGGTTTTCCGGCGTCGGCTTATAGCGCTCGTTAAACTTGGTAAACAATTCCGCGTATATATCCTTGGCATGGCCCTCATAGCCGCAATTATTATAGCGGCCACACTTAATCACCCAAGGGCTGTCGGCATGGGTGAACATTTCTTTGTCACCGCATTGTGGGCAGGTGCCTTTTTGCAGCCAAGCGCCTTTTTTGACGAATTTATAATCCGCAATCAGACTGCGGCGGATGTCGTCTAATATATCGGCTCTCATCCGAGCATCTCCATTTCTTTTAGCATGTCCATGACTTCCCGCACCCGCATTTGCGGATATTTGTATTTGTTCTTTGGTGGCTGGCGCCGCTGTTTATTGAGGCGCAAGGAGATGCATTGGGCGTCCCAGCCGTCCCGGTGCCAGCCCCATGCCCGTAGCTTTTCCCCTGTGGTGAAACCACGCGGCGGCGGGGTGCTGTCACCCTGCCGCCAAGCGGTTTTTACCGTAGGAAATGCCCGATTACTATGTTCTGGTGTGCTCATGCCGCCAACCTCCCTGCCATATAAGGTGCAGAATTAGCCCGGATGAGGGCAATGGCTGGCGGCGGAGAGACCGCATTGCCAGCCTTGGCAACTTGTGCCGTTTTTGTCAGTTCACCGTCCATAATATCATAATATGGCGGGAAGCCCTGGGCGTTGAATAATTCGCGGGAAGATAGCATCCGCATACCAATATCAACGATGCGGTATTGCTGGCCTTTGACCATAATCAGGCCAAATCTATCTTTGGAAGTCACGGTATGCAACGGGTGCTCGATGTCGCAACCAGATTTTTCATTGCCGTAATATTTCAGCAAAAACGCGCTGACATCTTCGCTGTGGTCTGCGCCGAATGTCACCGTTACGGGCTGTTGCTGGCTGCCTGTGGCGGTTACGGATGATAATGGGGCCGTGGCGTCCCTGCCAACCACGCCTGTGTTGTGTTGGGCTATAAAGGCAGCGGCAATGGCCGCTTTTTTACCGCCCGCCGTTATGGTGTGCAGTGGGTCGTGCAAAGAACGAAGCCTAGGGTTTTGCCCCTTTTTATCGCCGTATCCCATAACGACAATTTGGGGTGCAATCAGAGCATTCTTACCGCCCGCGCCGCCTGCGGTCACCGCGCCGAGCGGTCGGGTGATGTCATTTTGGTTAGTATCGCCTGTGGCTGTGCCAAATTGACGGTCAATTATCGGCGCTACTACCGCCTGTTTACCTTGGCCACCTGCGGTAATACTACCAACGGGCTCTTGCACATCGCGGCCTGTACTTGCACCAAATTGTGCATCGATAATTGGTGTGGCCAGGGCAAATCCGTTTTTGCGAGTTACAGTCTGGAGTGGGTCGTGCAGGCTTTGGCCTCTGAATTGGGGATATGCGTGATTGACCTTGATGATGAAAGGTTCTGGATTATCAATCACGAATTTCTTTAGCCCCGCCGCAATCCGCCGCATTGTATTCTCGGCCAGTGGTTTTTTGCGCTCAAAAATGGACGGGCATGGTATGCTCCAGTCAATAATGCTATGGGCCGCCCGCCATGGTTTCAGATTAGACGCGCCAAACCCGTCTGCATTTGGATCCCCGTGGGTTGGCTCCGGCCAGACGATTGGCAGGCCGTCGCACCGCGCTACAAAAAACAGGCGATTTCGGATGGTCGGCGCACCGTATTTATCCGCGCGGAGCATTTGACATTCGGTCTTATAGCCGAGCGCCCGTAATTGGTTTTCCCATTCCCTGAATGTGTGGCCTTTGGCATAGCGTTTATCAATCGCACCTTTTTTGGTGACGGGTTGCCAGTCCTTGAACTCTCCAACATTTTCCAAAAATATAATTTTAGGGCGTTGCCAAACTGGAAGTTTAGCCCATGTGAGGACAACCCATGCAAGGCCGCGAATGTTCTGGTCTTTGGGTTTTCCGCCCGCCGCGCGGCTGAAATGTTTGCAGTCTGGTGAGAACCAAGCCACATCAACAGAGCGGCCTGCACAGGCTTCGGACGGGTCTACATCCCAAACGCTTTCGCAATAATGTTTGGTTTTGGGATGGTTGGCTTTGTGCATGGCGATAGCGTCTTTGTCGTGATTGATAGCAATATCAACATGCCGCCCAAGGGCTTGCTCCATGGCGGTAGACGCGCCGCCACCACCCGCGAAATTGTCGACTATGATCCCCATTATACGGCTCATTGGCGTATTGTGGTGGCGGCGAGGGCTGCGGATAAAACTTTTAAGGACTGAGGTTGGATTTGGTAACCGAGGCCATTAATTGTGATGATTTTGACGCCCAGGGGGGTGAGGATTTTCCGCAAATAGCAAATATAAACGCTTGCCATGCCGCCGCGCACGGTGATGCAGTCTTCTGGTGCTTTGTTCATGGCCGTTGCCGCAATGATTGCACGGCGGCTGATAATCCGACCTGTTTTCAAGAGACACAAGGTTTTAGCACTACCGGTTCGAGAATATTTAAGCCCCGCATCATTGGCGCGTAGAAAGTCAATGGCCGTCTGCAATTCTGCCATTTCAATGCCAAACACCTGTTCAAACCTATCAACAACATCATAATAAGCTGTAATTAACTCGTCCCGCGACATGGCTTCCACATTCAAATCAAAATTCATTGTTGTCATCCTCCTCACGCGGGATATTGGCCAGTTCTTGCAAGGTTTTGCCGGACGTGATTAGACGTTGGGCAATGTTCTGCGCCAAGGTGACAAAGTCATCTTGGTCAACAAAGAGCGTGTCGAGCGCCTGTACGCTTAATTTCATATCGGATTTTAGTTTGCCGAGCCTATGTTGCCCAAGACGCCGTGGCGCAAATACTTGTTGGCGTTTTAATTCGGTGTGGGGGTGGATAAAACAACATTTAACCTTGCCGGGCACCCGCACGACGATATTCAGCGCATGCCCACATTTTGGACATATCAATCTGGTGCCTGAATTGCGGACAGATGGCGGCATGGTTAATCACCTTTCCCATTGCAGATGGGGCAAGGTAGCCCGCGTTTGTTTTCGGTCACGGTGTGGATGTCCTTGATCATGCCCGTATTGTATGCGCATTTGCCGCATTCAAATTCAATCAAGCCACTGCCCGCATCCATAACATGCATACGGGTGATATATTTATGGCGCGGGATTTGCGCGGACGGGAATAGGGATAGGGTCACGGCTTATCGCCTTGATAAGGGTCATTGGCTTCGTAGAATGTTGGCGCTTGGGTGTCGGAACAATCTGCGCCGCCCATATCGGCTTCGTCAGATGCCCAGCCAAAAACCCAATCGGGTATCATCAATAGAGCAATGCACACTATGACGACGGTGACGATGATTAAGACTATATGTGCCATCATTTTGCCCCCGCTTTCTTGACCATATCGCGGACATGGGCGGCGACATGGTCATCACGGTTTGCCCAGCCAACCAAGAGAGAATAAAGCAAGCCCGCACTTTCTGTGCGCTCAAGATTAGAGACATAATGCACTTGGCCTGTATTGTCGGCGACCAAGGTGATGAAGCGACAATCATCGCGGCCAGACAGGGCTTTCAATCTTTTCTCGGTGTCCAAAGCGAGGTCACGCATGCCTGCCGATATTTTCACGGCTACGGATTTACTCATTGTCCCGCTCCTTTCAAAATCTTAGATTTGAACCAGTCGGTCATGCGGCTGCCAATGTGAAAGGCGCTTATGATTTGGGGGTCGTCGGATGTTTGCGGGTCAATGACCAGGGTGGGATTTAACAGACGGTTTAAGACGTGCTGGGCTTCGGTGAACTTGCCCATGCGCAGAAATGCCCATGCTTCTACAAGGATTGGGGCGAACGGGTCGCGGGCGACCAGAACAAAAAACGGTTCATCATCCAGCGGTAAAACCCCGCCGCGTTTTAGCTGTCCGCCCGCCTTAGCCTGTGCCTGTAAATCGTCGACCGTGGTCTCCAGGGTTTTGATTTTGGCGTGGAGTTTTTCGACGGTGTCGCCGTCGCGCGGTGTAATTACATGTGTTTGCATATCCATTTTAGGCCTGCTTTCTACCGCGCAGTATCAACGGCCATGACAGGCCGTTTGCGATTGCAAAAATGAGTTGGAAAACGGGGGCATCTGGATTGTTGTTTTTGGTCAGACTGTGAAGTCCAACAACAATCGCTATGCATAAATAGACGGCGAAAACCGCCAGTGTTAGAAAAACCATAATATCCTCCGGTGTTGGTTTTTGTGTTTAGGCCGCTTTGGCGGCGGCGCGTTTGTTGCGAAATTGTCTGATTATCTCCTGTTCTAAATCCTCGGTTTTGTGTTCGAATTGTAAGGCAGCGTAATCAATCTGGTCGCGCCGTGCCGCCTTGGGCATTGTTAAAATCAGGGTCGCCGTGCATATGATGCAGTGACGGTCATATTGGTGGGGCGTTGTGCATTGCCGACAATCCTGAACAACACCCTGCACACCGCACCCTACTCAAAAAACGAAATGATTTGGGCGAGGGACAAGACGCGGGTCGTGCCGTCAATTTTGACAAACAAAGCTGTGCTGGTGCTTGCGTCTAAATCTAGATAGCCGTCAATGCCGCGCGAGTCGGTGTCGGCCACGGCCTTGGCCGCCGCGTCGCGGGCATCTTCCATACTGAAATTGTGGTCATTGACCAGCCGCGCCACGACCCGCGTCAAGGTTTGGTCGCGGCTGTCTTGCCCGACCGTGTTCATATTCGCCAAAATATCGGCGGCGATATTGCCGGAATTGTCCAAATGTGGTTTGAGCATAATTATACCTCTTTAGGGTTTTGGTTTTGACCAGAATGGTCATGCATGGGTAAATCGATCATCGGGTTTGGGGTTTGGCTCGGCGTTAAAATCCGCACAGGCTCGCTGCCAAAAACATAGCGGCCTCCGCATTTATCGCTGGTGCAGCTGGCGTTGAATTCTTTATAGGTATTGCCGAAAATCTTACTATTGGTCACACGACAGGCGGATCCGCAATCCGGACATTTGAACGTACTTTTTTTCTTGGCAGATGGGGTTTTGTTTACAGGTGCGGTCATTATATCACCGCCGCGATTGGGGTGACAAAGCCGTCAACATCTGAGAGATAGGCTTGTGCCTGCGCCGTC
This sequence comes from Robiginitomaculum sp., assembly GCA_026982415.1. Taxonomy (GTDB): domain Bacteria; phylum Pseudomonadota; class Alphaproteobacteria; order Caulobacterales; family Maricaulaceae; genus Robiginitomaculum_A. The sequence goes on along the minus strand of JALSHE010000074.1, from coordinate 46,387 downwards.
AATTTGCCGTCGGCGGTTATGTGGCCGCAAGCAATCATCATTTCTGCATCGGTTTTTAACATGTTAAATTGACCGCTCGTGCCGCCCAAAGTAAAAATGATGCCGTCCCAACATCCCGCATATTCTACGGGTTCTATATCGCGAATGGCGCTCATGACCGCGACTTGTCCGGCGGTTGGTTTTTGCCAATAGGGGCTTAGGCTATCCCGCCCCAGCAAGGCCTTGCCAATGGCAATTAGCTTTTCGGCACTGCGTTGTTTGAACGTCTTGCGTCCACCAGGCATGGCATATTGTGTTTTAGTGTTCACGTTGACGGCTCCACGGTGTGTTCATGATAGGGTTTGCGCTGATCAGGCGCGCCAATTGGCTGCGAATATCGGCATATTTGGTGGTCAATAATTTGTGCTCATTGATTGTAAGTTTGCCGTCGCGCCAGACGCCAACAATGGCGACGGTTAAATCTGTGGCTTGGTCGGCCAAATCAATCCCGAGCAGGATTGGGTGTTTGTGCTGTTCATGACCCGCATATAGGCTGATATCGTGCAGTTCGCGGGATATGATAGCTTCCCCGCAGGCTTGCTCAAGATGGTATATGGTCGAAGCTTTCAAACTATAGCTATGGTTTGGGTCGGCGGCGCGTTGCAACTGGCTCTGGCTAATATCGCATTCCAAAGCCGCCGAGACCTGCCCGCCGCATTTGGCAATTAACTGCGCCGTCAAAGCAGCGAGGAAAACTTGGAGGGTGGGCTTATCCATGCTGGTCACCTGCGACATTATCAAAAAATGAACGGGCATTCACGGCTGGCTGTTCGGCACGGGTAATCACCACATCAAAGGTGACAATCTCGTAATTTTCAAGCGCAACGTCTATCGTATTGAGGTTAATTAGATTGCTAATAATCCCGTACCGCGTCGCCCAAAGTTTAGGCTGCAACATATATTCTAGTTTTCTGCGGGCTGCATCATTCTGATTGACATAAGCAAGATATTTACCCGTGGTTTTATGGCGAATGGCATAATGTCTCATAGCGTTCGCTCCAAAATAAAACCGGAGCAGTGTGTGAGCACCGCTCCGACCAACCTGTTCAGAGCATCCATGAACAGGCGCAGACGGCCTCGGATAACACGGGAGGTGTGCCGAGGGCGTCTATGGGAAAAAACTGGGAGGTAGCGGTTAACCAGTCCAGGCACACCCGGTGGACTAACCTCTATCTTGAGATTTACAGATATGACGCCTCCCAACGCCTCACTGATCACCGCCTCAAGCACGGGCTTCCGGTCTATTCGCTTCCTCCGGTCGAGTGCCATTTCTGAATGTGGGCCGATTGGCCAGAGCGAAGGCACAGATTTGATTGTATTTGCCAAATTTAAGGCGGGTAATGCCGGGGTATAATACCCCTTTAAAAAAGCGGCGGGATTTGCTATTTGGAAGATGTTCAAACAACCAAATATCAAATGTCGGAGTCCCCCAACAAATGAAACAAGCAAACCCCGCCCCCCGCCGCGCGTCAGAAGGGCAGCCCGCCGCGCGTATTTGGTTGCCCCGCAAGGGGACGGCCAACTGGTTGCCCCGCAAGGGGACGCCCAACTGGTTGCAGAGGCCGGATTTGAACCGGCGACCTTCTGGTTATGAGCCAGACGAGCTAACCATGCTGCTCTACTCTGCGATAAAAATTGTGCCAAACGGAAATTCATTGCCCCGCCTCCGCCGTACACTCAGCGGCTCTGTACTGTGGCAAGCGTTCGGGGAAAAAATCAACTGGCGAGATATTAAGACCATCTTTGTCAGATTTAGCCAAAATGTGTCGTTCAACATAGGCTGGGATAGAATTGTTTACGCGCCAATAACTGACCGTTTGTTGTGGTCTGCAAACCCATGCGGCAAAAACACCAATATTTCTGTTGAAAAACGTATTAACCAAGTGGTCTACTATGTTTATTGAACTATCCATAGTCGTTAAATACCAAAAAACTTGGTATAGTCAAGGGGCAATACCAAATAATATGGTATTTAGGGTGAAATCATGACTTTAGGCCAGAGAATAGCCGCAAAAAGGCGAGAAAAAAAATGGAGCCAAGGTCGCTTGGCCATAGAGATAGGGTCAAAACAAACCACTATTTCAGAGTGGGAACGCGGGAATAGCCACCCTCCACGCAAAACAATGGCGATACTGGCGAAGGCTTTGGACATAGGAATTATAGAACTAGAATTCGGCGAGCAGGCGCAAGAAGACTGGGACGATCCGCCCGCCGCCGCCGCCGTCCGCACCATCCCGCTGGTTGGGGATATTGGTGCGGGTGGGCATATTCACCCGATTGACGATCATGCCCAAGGGGCGGGGCTTGAAGATGTGCCTGCGCCGTTCAATGCCGCCAAGGGAACGGTGGCGGTGCGGGTCAACGGCGATAGCCTGTACCCGTTTCCTCGCGACGGCGCGTTGATATATTATTCAAAACGCCAGAAAAATATCATTGATTATCTGCACGAACTGGTGATTTGCCATCTGGCCGATGGCCGCAAAGCCATAAAAATCCTCACGCCCGGCACACTGCCCGGACGGTTCACCCTAACCTCAACCAACGCCCCACCGATGATGAATGAAGAAGTGGAAAGCGTCAGCCCGATAGATTGGATAAAGCCATGAACCTGATATTTAGGCGAATAGTAGCTGGATTATTATTTTTTCTCTGCGCCGGGTCATTATTAGTGCTCAACATATTTATGGCTCTGGCATGGGGTGTGGCTGGGTTTTTTATTTTACCAAAATCAGATCGCACTCGGTTTTCCAAATGGATTGAAGAAGAAAATAAAAAAGCGGAAGAGCAAAAACGGAAGAAAAAATTAAAAATATCGTCCATAAAGCCCAGTAAAAAATCCACACCCACAAAACTCACATCTGAACAGCTTGAAGATTTTTACGAGCTTGCGCAAGATATTTTGGAAGATCATGAAGTTGATGAGAGTGAGGCACGACAATTAGAATACTGGTTTGAAGAGAATCCAGCAGGGGATGGGGATCATCGGACTATTTTAATATCCACAGCAATTCTTATCGCATTATTGGACGATGTTTTTGACGCAGAGGAAGAGTTTGAGATATTTACATTGTTAACGGAGTTTTGCGAGGAATACGAAGAAGATTATGCAGACACTCGCAAAACCAAAAAAATGGCATTGCCGGATGATACACCAAATTTGGATGTTTTTGACCTTGATGATGGTGGAGAATATGAAATGGTATATAAGGACGCAAACGGCAAAAAATCACATCGAGATATTATTTTCCGTGGACTAGAGAATAAAAACGAACGGCAATATCTGACAGCTATTTGTATGAAAAAACGAGCGTTCCGCACTTTCCGTGTTGATCGCATACAAAGCCTACATAGTCTTGATACAGGCGAAATACTTATAGACTAATCCACCCCACCCTCCACCCGTTCCAAATCCACCACAGTCCCCAAGCCCTGCGCACCCAATGTATGGTTGACGGTGAGGGCAACCCATTTGCCTGCGTTGAGATTGTCTTTGAAGCCGGAGAGTTTGACGGGGGTTTCGGGGATCAGGGCGGGTGCGCCGCGCGATAAGGTGATGCTCATAGTGAATGCGCCGCGCTGTAGTCGCCCTAATTCGGCTTGGCAGGCATTTTGCGCCGTGGCGGCATCAGAATAGGCACCAGGCAGGGCTTTGACCAAGGTTTGATCGCCTGCACTGACCCAATTCTTCTCTGCGCCGGGAATATCGTACCAAAATGCTTTGGTGCCTGTGAATTTGTTTTCCCGTGAGCGCTCGGTGGCGCGAAAATCGCTGGTCTCTGCGCGGTCCAGGTTAAACACAGGCAGGGCTTTGCCGCTGGCGGATTTGCTGATGGCTTGCTCTGCGAAAATCATAGTGTTGTTTTTGACGGCGAAATAAGCGCCGACTTGTTTGGCTAGTCGGGTTAGCAAATTCATATCGCTTTCATTGGTTTGGTTCAAATGGGTGATGGCTTGATTGTTGAATTTATCCGAAATACTGACCTGCAAATTGTGTTCACCCGCTAGAAAAGTGACCAAAGCCACCACACTGGTATTGGTATAGGATTTTTCTTTGCGTACCTGAATGCCCGCAGTAAAATCTGCAGCATGACATTTAATCGACTGCATGTCGGGCGGGCCAGCGGTTTCTATTTCGTCAATGACAAATAGACCTTTATAGACCAGTCCGGTGTCTTTATAGCCCAGCCAAAGCTTAATCTCGCTGCCCGTTTTGGGCAAAGCCAAATTGCCGGCCACGTCTTCGAGAGTGATACTAAGATTGTCCGATTGAATGCCGCGCTCATCGGTTAGATCGAGGGACAATAAATGTGGGCTGATATTGTCGGTAATGTCATTGCCGTTGTGGGTGAGTTTGAAACTGGCGGTCATGGGATAATGTCAATAAGCAGGGGGTCAATCCGGTCATCATCTGTGCGCTCAAGATTGATGGTGAATGTGATTTTCTGGGCGCTGCCCGCCTTGTCCAAATATGTATGGGTTTCCGCGATCGATAAAACGGCAAACATGCCTTTGATATACCCGTCTGCAGCCACCAAGATATAATCTTCGCCGCTGGTCACCATATCGCCTAAAATGCCTAAATCTTTGGTCGTGCCGGTAATGCCGGAAAACGGATATATCACACCGGAGATATTGACGGTCTCGCCGCTTATCCCCGTGAACTGCGCTGCTGGCCGGCCACCATACCGCGCCTGTTTCGGCCAAGTCGCCGTCACGGTCTTGCTGAGTGTGTCGGGCGCCAGCGTGTTGAGCTCAAAAATAAAATCACCTAATTGCATCAACATGCCTAATCCTCAAAATCCTGTAAAACGCCTTGGGACTTGCGGGCTTTTTGACGGTCTAGGTCGGCGACTTTGTCGGCGACTAAACGGGCAAGGGCTTCCGCGTCCGTGCCGGGCGCGGCATTGATGATAAATTTATTGTGCTGGGTTGTTTGGCTGGCATTGGCCGCCTGCGCAGCTTGGGTAAAGGGCGGCAAGGGTGGTTGGGCGGCAAAGGCGGGCGTGGCAAGGGCGGGCGTCGCGGCGGCCAAGACACCAATGCCCAAGCCAGACTTGAGTGCCGATCCACCGCGTTTGAATTGTTTGCGGTTAATTGCGGAGTTTTTCCCGCCCACAGCCCTGCGGAAATTCCGGAACATTTTCAGGGGTGGCAACATGGTGTTGGTGACGTGTTGCATGGCAATAATTGCGATGTTTTTTATAGCTTCGAAAATAGCCTTGAATTCGTCTGGCATTTTCTTCCAGCCTTTATTCAGGAGACCCATAGGAGACCAGGCGAAGGTGGTTTTTAATAGCGACCATGTTTTCTGTGCCACCGTGCCGGGAGATTTTATTTGTTTTCGCAACCATTTAAACCCCGCACCAAGGCCGCGCATCAATAGCCCTGCCGGGGACCAGGCGAAGATGGTTTTTAATAGCGACCATGTTTTTTTAGCGGTAGTGGCGGGTGTTTTGATGATGCCAGCAAGCCATTTGAACGCTTTGCCCAAACCGCGCATCAGCAGGCCAAGCGGGGTGAAAGCGAACACGGTTTTCAATTTTTTGAACATGCGCCCAAACCAACCACTGATAGGCTTCCAATATTTGATAATAAGAAATGCACCAGTAGCTATGGCGGTGATAGCCAGACCGATCGGATTGAGCAAAAACACTCGTGCAAGAACTTTCATCCCCGCGATCAGGACAGGCAAGGCGGTTCGCGCCACCCATTTGAACGCAAAGCCCAGCCCTCGCATAGCCTTAGAAAGCAAACCCGTTTTGAAAATCATGGAGGCTTTGGCGAATTTCAACACTGCAAATGGCCCAATCATAGACGCCATTGCCAAGGTCAAAGCACCCATGACCGTTGCTAATAGTCCAAATGCGACCACGGCCAAGCCCAGCACGCCAACCAAGGTTTTATGGTTTTTAGAGAACCGACTTATCCAGCCTGTGACAGATTTAAGAACTGGAATCATATCTTGAAAGATTGGCAAGAGAGCGTATCCAAGGTCACGCTTCATGGCCGCCCAATCTTCCATAGATTGCTGAATTTCGGCGTCTGCATTACTGTCCATCAACCGGGCCATTTCATTGATATAGGCATTACCCTGTTTCATGCCGGCCGTGATTTGTTTGAAACCTACGCTATAACTGGTTTGGTTTTCCATAAGCGCATTTATCAAATTGACAGCTTCGTCAGTCCCGAAAGCTTTTTTTATGGCTAGCATTTCGAATGCATCTAGATCACCATATTGTGCGCGAATGTCTTTCAAAACCAAACGCGTGTCGCGCATCATGCCCTCACTATCCAGGATGTTGATATTAACCCCGTCTTGTTTGAACGCCATATGCGCTTTGGCCGCATTAGCTGCATAGGATTTAAGAGCCGTCCCCGCCTCCGCACCCTTCATACTGGCCTGCAATGTGCCGAGAATTGCCATTTCCTCTGCCATGCCCATGCCTAGGGTCGCCGCACCGCCTTTGGCTGCCTGTATTGCACGCTGCATGGCCGCACCATTGGTTTTATAGGCTTTGACGCTGGCGGCTAGTCCCGCCGTAAATTGCTCACCCCATTCAACATCTGATAAATCTTTGTATTGGTTTTTGAAAATCCCGTAGGCGCTGGCCGTCAAGGATGTCATTTCTTCGCCTGTAGATTTTGTTGCCCGCGCGGTGACAAGCGCCATACCTGTGATTGCGGCCACACCCTCGTCCGACAGAGCACTGATACCTGACCGAATGTCATAGGCCGAACGCACAAAGCTATCCGCAGTGGTGTAGGCTAGCTGGTCGTCTATCTGTACCGCCGCATTTCTGTAAATTTGTAAATTCTTGACACCCAAGGACTGCAGTTCACCTATGGCTTTTTCCAATGGACGGATGCTTTCTACAAGCCCAAATGTCCCGCGCAAAGTCCTCGTACCTACAGCAACCCCAGACGCGCCGACAATGCCTAAATTGGACGCGGTCTGCAGAGACCTTTGGTATTGCGCCTGTGCGGCTTTTTGCTTGCGGTATTCAGCAGCGGTTTTTTTGAGCGCTCGCCTTTGTTTGTCCAAGGCAGTGTTAGAGCGCAAAATGTCAGATTTCAGCTTCCGCTGTGATGTGGCGAAATCTAGGGTTCTATAACCAGCAGCATTCAGGGTTTTCCCCAATTTCGCCAAAGCCGCGATTTCCTTAGATTGCTTCAGCTTCAATGCATGGGTGGCTTTTTGCGCTTTCTTGAACGCCGCCGTCATTTTTTTCGTTGGCTTATCAATTTTAGAGAGGGTTTTTCCAAGCGCCGCAGTTTCGTTTTTGGCTTTTTTCAAGGCTGCTGTGGTGCCAGCACTGTTTTTGCGAAGGGTTTTGAATTGCCCAAATTGCTTTTCTAATTTGCGTAAGTCGCGCAGTTCTTTACTGGTGACACCAATAGATTTTTGGATTTTACCCAGAGGTGATGACAATTTGTCAACACCCTTAAAGCCCATACTATATTTGAAATCTTTACGTTGACTCATCACGCCTCACTATTGGCTTTTTCCTGCGCCTGATGGCGCTCATAAGCTAGATTGTACCAAGTCAAATATTCATCAAATGGCATAGTGTTAAGTTCGGAGGGCGGCCAAGAGCCGCCCAGAACCATGTTAATATCCACCCATCCCTGCTCTATGGTTTGGGGGTATCGCCGTTTCCCGATGCGCCGAAGTCAGCGACCAAAGCCTTGCCAAGTGCCATAATGTCCTCAAATGGCAATCCCTCCGCCTGGACCTCGCTGATTGACGGTGTGGTGATGCGCGGGATCAGAGTGATTAAAGTATCAACATCCAACATGCCGACTTCTGCCAGTGATAATCCGCGCATTTCGCCAGCACTTGGTTTGCGCATTGTCACGGATGTTATCTTTTTATCGCCGTTTTCGATTGGCTTATGCAGTGTAATTTTTTTCATTTTTCTATCCTTTTGGTTTCTATCCTTTGGAGTTTGGTTGGATTATCGAGGGCGCAGGCCGCGCCCTCGATGTATTGTTAAGGCCGTATGCTAAACGCCTATGGCTTCGCGGAGTTTCTCATAGCGGTCGACACCGCCGATTTTTTCGACCATATTGACAGGGTCAAGTTCGACCAGGGTTTCGCCGTTCAGGACATATTTGAAATATGAGCAGGCGAACGGAACCTTAAGGCCGGACAAATCACCCGGCTTCATATTGCCGAAGTCCAGTTCGCGCGGGCGACCCCGAACGATGATTTCAATGTTATCTACGGCGCAATCACCACCGTCGCGCTTGGCACCGGCCAGTAAGCGCATGGGGACGCCGTCCGCGCTGCACTCGCCCCATTTTTTGATAATATCGGCGGTGTATTCTTGCAGGGTGAATTCAAACTCCAGCTTTTCATAGCCGAGGTCAATTTCAACAGGTGCCGCCATACCGCCGCCCCGGTAGTCTTCGGTTTTGCGGGTTAGCTTTGGCAAGGTGACTTCGGATACTTTGCCGGCCCAGCTATCGCCGTCCAGAAACAAGTTAAATACTTTTGGTGTTTTGGGTAACATGATAATCTCCTATTTTAATTTGCGATTACTGATACCAAATCAGCAATATATTTATCGGTGATGCGCTGCTGGAAGGTCAAATCTTCGAGGGGCGGGATGGGGGTGAAATCGTAATCAATCACCAATTTGCCGTCCTTGATAATGTCGATACCGTTGGCGTCTTTATCAATCCAGCATTCGCCGCCCAGCAAATAGCCCTCGGATACCCATGCGCGGAATTTACGGTTGACGCTTTCGACAATATCCCGCGCCGTTGTTTTGGTGATGCCTTTACTAACCGCGTACATATGGGCTTCGGCAATCGTGTCGGCGATGATTTGCGCCGAGCGGGTATAGTTTTCAAAGGCAAAGAGCGGATCGGCGGAACAGGTGCGGTCACCCCAGAACCGATAGCCGTTTTCGCGGATAATGGTTGTGACCTCTTGGGCGTTAAGATAGCCCGCATCTGTATTGGGATTTTGTAAATCCCATGTGACATCATGGGTTAATCCCGTAATGCCGTTGACCGCGACATTGGATAGGGTTTTGTGCCACCCAATGTCGGCGTCAATCTTAGCCCGCATAGCCATTGCATAGGCGGCGGTGGGCAGGCTATCTGCGCCGCTCATCCCGTCCGGCCAGACCAGCATCAATTCCCGCGCACCATATGTGTCGCGGAATGTGGTGGCATCTTCTTTGGTGTTGGTTGGTGCCTGGGCGTAGGTAAAGGCGCGCAGGGTTTGCGCGCTTGCAACCAGCTCGGTAATAACGCCCGCATTTTCCAAGCCTGGTGCGCCGAGAATGCGCGGGGCAAATCCGAATCTGCCTTTAGCGGCCGCGAAAGCCTTGATACCCGTATAGCGGCCATTGATTTGGCTGCCGATAACATTGGCTTCTGTGGCGGCGGCGTCTACGCCCTCAGCGACCAGAGAGACAATCACTATCGGTTTGCACTGCAGGGAAATCGCAGTAAGCGCCGCCAGTAATGTGCCGTCCGTGCCGGCCTTGGTAATCGCAAGGTCGATATCAGTAACCAGTGTGATGTCATTGGCCGGGAAAAACGTCGCATCCGCATCGCTAGATGTGGCCACAAGCCCGATAACGGCTGTGGAAATAGTCCGGATGGGGCGTGTGCCCTCGTTGATTTCTATGACGCGGACGCCGTGGTGGTAAAGTGCCATAATAGTCTCCTATAAAAATTGGGTTTTGATGAGTGTTGCAAAAAATAAGACCCAGGCAAATGCCGGGTGGACGCCGCGTGCAATACAGGCACGGCGAAATTCTGAAGAGGCAAAGGCTTTGTCATGACCTCGGTTAAGCAATACGTCATGAATGGCAGCGGCTGGCAAAATCCGGCGGTTATGAGGGCTTAAGAGCCACTCCAATAGGCGCGGTACAGAGATGTTAAACCTAAAACCTGTAGTTATAATCAATGGCCAGCCCGATCCTTTAGCACCGATGTCCCATACCAGTTTTTCCCCAAGCATATAGTCCGTGCGGGTTTCAATCGCACGGGTAAAGGCGTTGAATGTGGAAAAGTTTGACATTAGGCGGCACCGCCGCCTAAGGCTTCGATCATAATATCGGCAACACCCGTTGACCGTCCCATGATTTCTTCGAGTGCCGGAACCAGACCCTTAAGGGATGCCGTCAGTTTGATTTCACCGGACTGGATTTTAGTGATTAAGTCTTGTGCCAATGTCGGTACGTCGACCGGATTGCCCGTGACATGATCAACGCCCGCAAGTGCGCCGAGCAAGGTCATTTTGGCGGTTTTATAGGCCGCAAATGTGGTCGTGGTCTCCATGGCAACAATATCGGCCAAAGCAAAGGCCACAGATAATTGTGCAGCATCAGCCGTAGTGCCCAGTAAGCTGGCCGTATCGCCGACCCTGTCTCTGATTTTTGGGCGGATGATATTTACAGCGTCTTGTTTTGCCTTGCGCGCCAAAGCCTCGGCAACCAAAGCTTCGCGGTCTCGCCCTTCAAAGAAAGCCATAGTGCGAATGCCGTCTTCAGTTAAATTATCAATACGCTGACCATTCAAAATGATGGTCAATTTGCCTTCGACAGTTGGCGGTAAATCTTCCTGTGGATTTGCCATTTTGGACTCCTAAGCTGAAGTGAATGTTGAAACGATGAGGTTGTCGGTATTGGGATCGGCTCCCGCAGCAATGCCGGGGAAGACATATCCGGCTGCGGTTGGGTCAATTATAAAATTGGCATGGCCACAAATAATGCCAGCCCGGAATGGGCGTAAGAATAACAACGCCGACCCTGTAGATGCCGGATTGCGGCTGATAGTGCCGTTAGATAAATCATAAATTCCCAGAGCTGAATTCTCAAACGCTGCATTATTTTTGGATGTATTTAAAACTACATCCAAGCCGTAGAGTGCGTATTTAGTGGCTTTACCACCTCTGAAACTCCCGCTATTTGTGGCTGAATTAACCGAATCTACAAAGGTCAATGTTCGGTTAACATAGGCATTTTGATCATCGCGCCCATAGAGCTTGACATAGTCAGGTAAATCATTGTGCTGGGGCATATAATAGTCCCAAACGAAATCTGTTAGAAAATTGATGATCAGTGTGCCCCGCGCCTGATATAACTCGGTAATCCGCTGTGCGGTCCGCACAGGGGCCGCCAATGTGCCAGGGTTAGCGTCGTCACCATAGGTGGCGGCATAAATACTGCGCGCGCGCGTAGTCGCGTTAATTTCAGCCGCCGCTGCATAGGCAGCAAGTTTGGCATTATTCAAATCTGTTATTGCTTGGCCTTGTGCCGATGCAAAATCTGCTATGTCTTGACTTAATGTTTGTATGTCATCGGCTATAGTCATGTTCATCTCCTATGTGAAATATTGTGTATTCAAACGATATTGTTGTTCGGTGAGTGCCGCCATGCGGGCTTGGGCGGCACGGATCAGCGCTACATTGTTTAAATCTTGGGCATAGGCGCGGGTGGCCATTATAATGCCAGGGTCAACGGTTAAGGATATTTGTGCCGTATTCCCCACAACGACTTTTAAGCGTAAATGCACTTCTATCGCTGATCCTTCGGCAACGGATGGAATGTAACTTTCCGGGACATTGCCAATCGCAAACAGATTGCCGTCCGCATCAAATACACCGATCTCGCGTAGCGTGAAGCCTCCGTCGACGGCAGGCAAAACCGTATCAATTTCAAGCACATTGTTATCAGTTGCCGAAACGCCAATCCGCGTTGTTGCTGCCCGCCAGACTTCATTTTGCAAAGCTGTCGCACTTTGTACGGGCGGGTTGGCACCATCACCAACCGCAATATGGGTCAGGGCGATGACTTCGCCCGTCAATTGGGCATTAGCGTATGCCGCCAGTCCAATGTTTGTTAACATACCACCATATTGTGACATTACGCCGCCTCCAATTCTATAATATAGGACATTTGCACACTCAGCCCTGCGTTCAGATTTGCTACAGTTTCAGGGACGATCGGAATCCAGGGTTCAATTGAAATATCCAGCCCAGAAACTGTGCTGACACCAACCATGGGGGTCGCGGTGCTGGTCAAAAACACTCGCAGGCGTTCAAGATGGGAGCGGGCATTCTTAGTCGTCTCAATAGCTTGGATGATATTGTTAATTTCCGCATCAGAGTGCGCCCGACTGGTCAACTCAACGTCAATCCGGAAAAAATACGGGTCGCCGCCATATTCAAACCACTCGGATATTTGTATGCCGAGGTCAAACGCGGCCAGCACCGCTTTCATACCTGCCACAGTGCCTTTAAACCTGTGTACATAGGCCGCACTGGTGATGACTTGCCGCTTGACGCTGTCCGGCCAGTTTGAATCCCAATTATCAACACTTAGGGACCAGGCGAGGAATGGTAGAAATTGCTCGGGACAGGTTTCGGCTGACCATAATTTATCTATGGGCAGGTCGTGGTCAAAACGGGCGGCATTGTTTTTATCGAAAGCCTTTTCTAAATCACTGGAACTTGCGGGGAGGATTGTATTAAGCATTTACCGCCTCCGTAATCGTGAGTGTGCCAGCGAGCGCGACTTGTGTTGGGGTCAGCGTCACATCTGTCGCGGGCGCGGTCAAATCTACATTCTCAACACCGCCAACATGCAGGGCAGCAATCAGGCCGGAGCGGGATATATCTTGGCCGAATTTACGGCGGGATTGTGTGTAAGTGCGTAAGCTGGCTTCGGCGCTTAGTAAAAGTGCCGCGCCGTCTTGACCTGCACCAAAAGTTAAATCTGCCGTTATGTTATAATCAATCAGCTCGGCAGGCAGTGCTTGTACCTGATCCGTCAGCGGGCGGATTTCGTCTTGATTGAGGGTTGCGCCCACGTCCTGTATCAATTCCGTAGAAATAGGCGCAGCGGCAATATCTTCCATGACATAGACATGAACCACACCCGGCGTCGGGGTCTCCACATAAATATCATGGATTGTACCCGACACACTTCGGGCGTGAAATTCATAAGCGCCGACAGGCCCCGCCGTTGAAAACCCTTCCGGTGCCAACTGGATACGCTGGCGAAAATCATCGTCGGTTTCGCCGTCCAGTCTTTGCAAGGGCACAAGTGCCGCCAAATGGTCGAGATTGGTACCAGTTGAGAAAGCCAACATTCCAGCTTTCAGGGAGTTGTTGATATATGCCCGAAATAAATATTCACGGTATGCCCAGGCTTGCAGCAAGGCGGTGATCGGATCGCTTTCAAAATCTAAGGCAGCGGACAAATCCGGATTATCAGCTTTGAATTTATCGGTGATTTCCAGCAAGATTGCATCGAAGGCAATCTCGTCAATGGCGGTCGGCGCACCGAGTTTTTGCAAATCTAATTTTGAAAACGGGAACGCGCTCATGATGCAGACCCCGTAATTATCACATCATGATTTATGTTCTGACCAGCATAGCTGCAGACAATTTCAATAATGCTTTGGCCGGCACTGTTAAGAGCGAACGTAATATGGGACAGCTTGACCCGTGGCTCCCATTTCAGAATGGCGCGGGCTAGAATGGACACGGTTTTAAGCCGTGTGGCTTCATTGCCAGGCGCAGATACAATTGCAAACAAATCACTGCCAAATGTCCGGCGTTGCACCCGTGTACCGATACGTGTCAGCACAATCCGATCTAGGCTTTGGCGGACATGGTCTAGGCCGGAAATCAGCTTACCTGTTTTTGCGCACATGCCGCTCACATTTTTACCGCCGTAATAACTCATTGCGGCACCTTGGTAATGATGCTGGTTTCTTCGTGCTTATGATTTTGCGCGGAAATGCCGTCCGAGGTCATATCGCCGCCCGTCTGTTCGACTTCGCCCTCGATGATTATTTTTGTCGCCGCCATGGTCAATGTGCCAGCGGCGGTAATATTAACATCGCCCGCGCAATTTATTTTCAGGTTTTGCGCCGCGCTGTCATATTCGACCAAAGTCCCGTCCGCAAATTTTATGCCGTCAATATTGGTATCTGTGGTGTATGGGCTGACCCCTTGCGCCCAGAGATAGCCGATAATGATTGCAGCGTCCATATTTCCCGAAGGGCAATTGACAACCACTTGAGCATTTAGCGGGACAGGCCGCGCGGTGGTGAAATTCAGGCCGTACAGGGCAGGCAAAGGGCGAAAATCAGTTGTGATGTCGCCTATTTTGACCTGCGCAAATTTAGCATCATCGGAAATTGCGACAAGTGTGCCAATGGCGATTATATTGTGGAGCAGGCGGTTGTTCATAACACGGCTTAGTTATGTCGCTTCACCCACACTTATAAAATGATTTCCGTGCGTTATCGAGATAACGCACTGATATATTAATCATAAATATTATATTTGTGGCCAGTCCGTGGGGCGATATCCATCAAGATAGGCCGTAACCAGGCGGGCGGTTGTTCCGTTTACCTGACGCGCGCTTTTATTGGTCGGGCTGGTTTCCATGCGGCGGATATGTTGCGGCGATACTGACAACATCTGACCCATTTGCGATTGGGTGAGGCCCAGCAAATGCCGGGCCTGTTTAAATTCCGTGTGGGTCATGAGAAAAACAACCTACCAAGTGCCGCGCCTGCACCGAGTAAAGTTGCGGCGATGAGTACGGGGTGCCAAAATGCGCGAATGCTATTATATTTTGCATCGGCAAGCATTTGGCTGATTTTAGCTTCAAACTGTTTTTGTTCCATTGTTGTCTCTATCATTGTCATCTCTGTATTTGTCATTTTGCTTCCTTTCAATAAAGCCGCGCCCCAGTGGCGCTAACCCCTATTATATAGCACCATTGGCGCTATTTTGCAAGGGCTAATATGCATTTATTGATGTTTTTATTTCTCCAAAAGCCAGTTTTCAATGATTTGGTTCAGGTTGTCTGCATCCCCGCGCCCTTGTCCGAGTAATTCGCGGATTTCGTATTTGACGCGCACACCGTTCTTGCCCACGCGTCCCCGCAGACCAAAATGATGGATGCGGGCAATCCTGCCCGCGCGGCCTTTCCAGCCGACTTGTACCTGTTCCTGTGTTGTGGTGATTTTCAGCATGCGGGCAAGGCGGAGTTTTTTCATCATCTTGCGCTTGGAACCGGATTTCCGCGCCGCCCATTTAGAGCCGTCCAAATTGACCTGCTGCATTTGCCGTTCTTGATTGGCCTTGCGCATGGTCATGCCGAGTTTTTTGAGGAGTTTTTTACGAGATGCAGGTTTTAGCCCGGCGAGCGTATCTTCCAGAAAGTTTTCAATATCTTCAAATTCGGATTTCATGCTTAGTGGTATTCTATGGTCACATCTAGGGCAGGCGTGTCTTCCAGACCCGCAAAGCACGATGTCAATGTGGTGCCGTTTTCATCTTCGCTCACCTTGACGATTTCCGTAAAATTAATCCGAAACTCCAAATCAACCATATCATGGCTTAGGATTTCAGCTTCAAACTGGATATCGTCCGCCGTGTGTTCTTGCTGATATGTGTTCATCCATTCGCCGACAACCCAACAAATATAGCGGGCATCATATTTAATGCCGAGAACGTAAATCACGCCTTGGTAATTGAGCTGGAAATCTTTATTGGCGTCGGCGGGTCCGGGCACGGTTATCACTGTGCCGCTTTCGACAAATGTGATGAGTTTTTCGGCGGGCTTTTTTAAGGTCACCAGCATATGCTCGCGCAACATGGTCAAGGCTTGCATTAGTTTTCCTCTTTATTCAACTGGGCGATTTTTGCCAAAGCGGCATCGCGCTCCGCTTGTTGGCGTTCGCGCATTTTGGCTTGGGCTTGTTCGCGGCTTTCGATTGCGGTCACCAAGTCGCGCCCCCATTTACGCAAGGCGAGGGCATAGAGGCCGAGTTTCTGGGCGCGAATATCCGAGGTGCCATATGTGCCGGCAGAGGGGAGGTTGGGCGGGTTTGGCTCCGCCTTTATATCCTCAGCGATAGGATCGATAGGCTTAGGCGCGGCGACGACTTCAACCGCCTTGTAAGAGACGGTCAATTTTGGTGTGGATGCGCAAGCTGTCAACAGGGACAGGCTGGCCAGCACAAACAGACAAATCAGGTTTCGCATTTGATATCCTCGTTTCTAGGTTTTCTATGGTTTTTTTTAAGGCGGTGTTTTCCGCGACAATCCGCGCGTCGGTGACAGCTACCTGTTTGGTGACGGTCACATAAACGGTTTCGGTTTTTGCGGCTTCGGCGGCGGCATGTTTTTGAACACTCTCTAATTTAAACTTTGTCTTGGCAGCTTTATTGCGCACGGCGGTTTCGCAGTCCGCCTTGCCTTGATTATATTGGCCAAGGCCGTAGTCGTGGATTGCGCCGCGCACATATAAGCCGAGCGCCAAGAATAGGACAATGCCGCCCAGTCCGGCCAGCACTTTGGGTTTCAATAAGAATGACCACATATTATTGCCCCCACCCACGCGAGAACTTACATGCGCCGTTGAAAATCTGCCAGATATCCGATAAGGCAGAGAAATCGGCGCTGTCATCGAGGATGCCGTCATTGTTCAAATCTGTGCGCCCGTTTTGGGTAACCAGAACGCCGAGGGCAGTCATATTACGGCTGACAACAAGCCCGCCGCTCATGCCGCCAATGACAGGTTCGGTATGGGCGAATAATTGGGCGAAGCGATTTCGTTTAGGCGGGTTATCAATCACCAATATCCATGCGGGGTGGGTATAAATATCTGATCCGCTGTTGGTGCGCTGAAACAGGACGCGGCCTGTGCGTAGGCTCGGCGTATCGGATCCGCCTGGATAACCTAAAATATAGACGCGCTCACCGTCCATGGCTGGTCGGGGTTTTTGGGTTGGCAATATGCCGCCGTAAAGCACGGCGTCTATTTCGCCGTAAGCGCGGCAGATTTTACCGCTGGCATAATAAGGTGTCTCGCCCATATTAGCGGTGTGAACATGGTCGGCGGTTATCCAGCCGTCCCAAACAGCCCAATATGACCCCCAAGCCCGACCGCTAAAATATCGCCTTACATCGTATTTTTTATTGATGCGGTTTATCAATTTAGTTTGTTGATAGCGGCTTAACTCAGTTGGCATGGCCATGGGGTCACGTCCGGCCAATTCTGTCCACCAGCGAATTATCCGCTCTACATAGGTGATGGTTTCTTCGGCGTTTTTGCCTGTGACCAAATGCTGGCAATATTTAATCTGATCCCAGAGAGCCGCGCCGCCGCATTTTTTTTGGGATTTCAGGACGCTACCAAAGCCGGAATTATAGCTCGCAAGCCCCAATTGCCAGCGTTGATAGGGTGTGCGCCGCGCCGTCCAGCCGACCATCATTTTACCTTGATAATAGGCGGCAGGATAAATGGCGGCTTTGCTGAATGGTGATTTTTCGAATTTTATGGCGCGGCGGATTTCCGGCATGGTGCCGGGCATAATCTGGCCGAGACCTTGGGCACCGGCATGGGATACAGCAAAGCGGGCGCACAGGCTTTCTTGGTATATCTGCGCAGTCATAGCGTCTGGGTATTGGAAATCTTGGGGGAAATATTTTTTTACTGCCCCCGCAATATCGGCTTGGTAAGGTCGGCAGGCGGTGAACCTGTCTTTGTTATTATCCGCCGAGAATGAGACCGACGACGATAGCAACGCCGATAAAGATACTACCAAGTAAATGAGCAAGCGCATTTGGATCCTCCGTTATTTGTTTTACATAAGATAGATGCGAGAAATATTTGAAATACATGGACAGGCGGATTGCGGCAAACAGAAGTATAACGCCAAGGATAGCGGTCAGAAATACCGCCGTGCCGTTTTCAGTCAGCGCAGCGCCGAATAAATAGTTGAACAGTGTGAGGGCGGGCAAGGCGAGTATCACCAAGAGGATGATCGGGTTTTTGCCGATGTAAATACTGGCGCGTTTGAATACATTTTTCATCTTAATTGTCCTTTTCTATGAGACGGTTCAGGCGGTCATTCATTTTATCCAGGCTTTTTTCTATCCGCGCTTGGGAATCTTGTGTTGTTCTCATGTTGGCTTCGAGGGCGAAAAATGCTTTGTTGACCTGCACGTTTTCAGCATCCTGTTTTTCCAGCACGTCAAGGCGGCTGTCGAGTTTGGAGAGAAACCACAGGCCGCCAGCGGCTTGGAATAATATAGTGATGATAATGCCAATGGGAATTTTTCGGTCGAGATGCCATGCTGGTTTGTCTGCGGTTTTGTCAGTCATTTTTTTCCTTTCTAATCCCAAAGATTGATAATGGTTTGGGTTTTGGTTGTTGGGATAATCTCGGGCAGATTGATTTCAATACCAGCGGGCAAATGAATGCCTAGATTTAAGGCATGCGGGTTAGCACCCGTCACCGCTGCCAACATGTGGGGATTGTCGCCGTAAATCTGGTAAACAATATCATCAATGGTTTGGCCGGATTGGGTTTTTAAGGTCTGGGTCATAGCAGCTCTATTGTTGTGCGCGGATTTCCCAATAAAGCCCGAATGTTTTCGCGGGATTTGCGGCGGTAATCGTCTATGGTTTCTTCTAATTTATCGGCTTCGTCGTGGCCGTCATTTGTGCTGTCAAAATCGCGGTATCTTTCCACTAGGTCAGCTTTGGCATTGTTGAAGACGGCGGCTTGGTATTGGTGGACATAGATCGATATGCCTGCGACTTGATCGGCGGGTATATCTTCAAGGCCTGCATAAAGCGCCCATGTTAACCTGAATTTTTGCAATTCCTTATTGACCGCAATGACGGCGGCAATCAGCGTGGCTTCGACCCTTGTGTTTGGGATAGTGCCGCCGACCCGCATAATATTGCGGAAATCATTGCTGGACAATTCCGGCCAGAAATTATGGCTGGCGATTGTGACATCAACAGGGTCGCCCGCGCCGTGGGGGATTATGACGCTATTGCTGCTCATCTGTTGCAGCTTGTTTTACAGGCGGTTGTTCAGACTTATCCGCAGCCGCCCCGCCAGATGGTGTTTCAACTTCGGCCTTGACGGCCTCGGTTTGCACACCTTCGGCGGGGACGGGCGCCGGGGATAGGTCGGTGATTGTTTTTTCCAAGGCTTTGATGTCTTTTTTGACACCTGCGCGTGGGTTTAATTTGAGCGCTTGCTCAAGATATTCGAGCGCCTCTTCTGGGAATGCTTTGCTATTGGCAAAGCCCAAAGCTTTATACAATTTGGCCTTAACCTGGTCGGGCATGTCTTTGTCCCTGACCAAGTCCAATGTATCTTCCAAGACATCCAGATAGTTTTGGATATTATCGCGGTCGGACAAAGCCGTGTCGGCGATAACTTCTGCCAAAATAGTGGCAATGGTGCGGGTGAAATTTGGCGGCGGGGCGAGGTCATATTTCAGCGCCCACTCGGCAATGCGCAAGGCCAATTCAAACTGGCCAGCATCCATGGCCCAAACAAATATGGTAACAACCACGTCGTCTTGCACATCTTCGTCGGCGGCAAGAATACCCTCAACATAGGATTCGTAAACGGGAATGAATTCAGCTTTTTTCTCGGCCTTGGCGGTCAGACTTTGGACGCCTTTCAGTTCGACCTTATGGGCGGCCATTTGCGCCAACATTTGTTCGTAAATATTTGTGGCTTTGGCGGTGTCCATATTGCCGTCGCCAGACGCGGCGGCGGCTTTGGCCGCTTCCGCAGCTAGCGTTTTTTCACGGTGTTTGCGAAATACATTCATGATATTCTCCTATCCCCGGTTAAATTTACTTTGCCTATGCCCAAACTGCGCCAACTTCATCCCAAAGCAATACATTGGTTAGCAGGGCGCATTTGTCCAAGTCTTCGACCACATAGGACTCGTTCAAAGTTTGGTAATCTTCCAAGCGGTCGCGTTTTGGGTTGTCGATAATATGACGGCGACGCGAGCCTTCTTGGTAATAAATAGCCAGATTATCCGGGCTGGTGATAAAGACTGAGCGTTCTGGGAAAAACGGTACATATTTCGTGCGCAAGGTTCCGATCAGCTGATTGGCGATTAGGGTTTGTAGGGCGGCGCGTTCGGTTGGGGCTTCATTGTCACCAATAGCGGCAATGTTTTTATCGACCATCAAGCCAGACCCCATAATAGAGTTCAAGCTCGTGTCATTGCGGTTCCACGGTGAAATAAGTTCATGCCGCGCCGCATAAACGGCTTGGTCAATATTTTTGAAGTCTGCGCCTGTGCCAATACCGATTTTGATAGCGTTCAAATGGGCAGCGGGACGCCGGGTTTCCACATGTTTAAGCCAGCCAATATTGACATCTTGCAAGAGTGGGTTAGCGACAGGGTCTGTAACTGCGGCGGCGCTTGTGCCGTTAAATCCGATCATTAAACGGTCGCGCGCGATCTGACGCGTGACACCGCCTGTGATACGTTGTTGGAAATCGGCGAATTTGCGCCAAGCGTCCAAGGTTGACCATTTAATGTGCGTGTCGAATTCGGTTTTTTCACAGCGATAGCGGCTATCAGCAAGGGCGAGATTGTCGGCGGTCTGGCGATCACCCACATCTGTATCTGTGCGCTTGGCAATGGTTCCGGTTACGTCCAGCCCGACTTTATCGCCCTCTAAATCTCGCACCCCGACAACATTAATCTCGCCGAGGAAGTCTGCATTTTCGCGAATTTTGTCTTCCAATTTTTGTTCAATGGACGGGTCTACGGCGAACGAGCCGCCAACATCGGGTGTGACGCCGTTTAGTTCCATGACGCGGGTTTTATAGGCCTGAACCATCATTGCGACAGATGCGGTATTTAGGATTTTCTTAGGCATGGGGTAGTTTCCTTAATCGGGTTAGTTTTGGCGGGCTGGTTTATTAGCAGTCAGCGAGGTTTTCATCTTCTTCGCCCGTGGCGGTCGGGCGAGGTGTGCCGCCTTCGGGGGTAGCTTCAAGGGCGGCGGATAATTTGGTGATGGTGTTTTCTTGGGCGAGGAGTTTCCGCGACAGATCTTCGGTAACGGTTTTGAAATTGTCGGCCATTTCAGCATGGGCTGTGTCCAAATCCGCGTATTTTTGCGCCAGTTCAAGGCTGGCAGCTTGTAGCGCCGTGAAGTTGTCGTCGCTTTCCTGTTTTACAGGATTTAAGAGTTTGGCGAATTTTTGCACGAAGGATTGCTTGTCACCTCTTTGGGTTTCGGGTTTTTCGTCGCCCGCAGGCTTGATTTCAGATTTTTCGGCAGGTTTGTTATCGTCGTCCATGGTGAAAATCTCCGTTTCATAATTTTGGGTGAATAGGTTTTTTTTGAATCTGTCGTCCGTTGGACCATCGTTATTTGCAGAAAAACATAAAGCTTCGACTCCTAGGGCCGCCGGACGATCGGTCATTGCCAGGCCTATTAAATAGGCTTTTCCCGTTTTTGCAAAATTGGTTACGATTTCCATAGATGTGAATAATTTTTGCTTTTGCTGGCTTAAATACTGCAAGTGCAAACTTGGTTCAATTTGTGCCAGCAAAACACGGCGACCTTTTTTATCGTCTCTAGCTTTTAGCGCCACAACCCGTCCCATCGCGGGAAATTCACCCCACATAGACCGACTGTTTAAATGTTCAATATTTATACCCGCAGTATATTCAGCAGGATCATAGGTTGCGGCCAGCTCATCAATAGTTGAGGGCTTGATAATACGCCCATCAACAGTTGGTCCGGATGTGCCGATTGCGAAGAATTTTGTTATCAGGTTTGGTTTTGTCATTTCGAGATGTACAAAAAACCTTTTTCACTATCAATCAAATGGTATCGGTGCGTTATCAGGATAATGCACGGAAAGGCCGCACATTATTTCAGTGCGCTCATATTGTGCGCCCATGTTATTTTCTGTGATTGACCCCGAAACCGCGCCGCGTCACCAAGCGGCCATGCTATATTGGCAAGGCTGGAAAATGGTCGATATTGCGGAAAAACTGTCGCTTAAATACCAGACTATTGATAGTTGGAAGCGGCGGGATAATTGGGACAAAGCGTCTCCGGCCAGACAGGTTGGGGTAAACACCCATACAAGATTAAACCAATTGGTTGCCAAGCCGGAAAAAACCGATCGGGATTTCAAGGAAATTGAAAGTCTGGGTAAATTATTGGAGCGGACTGCCCGTATTCAGAAGTTTGAAAACGGCGGTGTGCCGTCCGATATAAATCCGAAGCTGAAAAACAAATCCAAGGGTAAAGCCGTCAAAGGTAAAAACGTCCTGACCGATGAGCATATTGCCCTGTTGCAAAAATCATTTGATGAATGCTTGTTTGATTATCAGCGTGTTTGGTTCAAAGCCAAAATACACCGCACCCGCAATATATTAAAATCCCGCCAAATTGGTGCCACTTGGTACTTTGCCCGCGAAGCCCTATTGGACGCGGCCAAGACGGGCGATAACCAAATCTTCCTTTCGGCTTCCAAAGCCCAAGCCCATGTGTTCAAGGGCTATATTATAGACTGGGTTAAAGAGGTGACTGGGGTAGAGCTTAGGGGTGACCCGATTAAGCTTGGCCATAATGACGCCACTCTGTATTTTCTCGGTACCAATTCGCGCACTGCCCAATCTTATCACGGGCATTTGTATTTCGACGAATATCACTGGGTTTATAAATTCCACGAACTCCGCAAAGTCTCATCAGGCATGGCTGCGCACAAAAAATGGCGCAAAACATATTTCTCTGTACCCTCAACACTCAGCAGCGAAGCCTATGAGTTCTGGTCTGGGAAGTTGTTCAACAAAGGCCGCAGCAAGGCGGAGCGCAAAGAATTTAAGCTGACCCATGCTGATCTAAAAGACGGGCTTGTTTGTCCGGATGGGCAATGGCGGCAAATTGTTACGGTCGAAGACGCCGAAGCGGGCGGCTGTACTTTGTTTGATATTGGTGAACTGCGGCTGGAATACGCCAAACAGGAGTTTCGCAATCTGTTTATGTGCGAATTTGTCGACGCCGCCGCCAGTATTTTCAGCCTAACCGAATTGCAACGCTGTATGGTCGATAGCTGGACGGCTTGGACGGATTTGAAACCTCTGGCCGCCCGTCCGTTGGGTAATCTGCCCGTCTGGATTGGTTATGATCCGTCGCGGTCGCGAGATAATGCCAGTGTGGTTGTGATTGCCCCGCCGCAAACGGCGGGCGGTTTGTTCCGTGTGGTTCAGAAAGAAAGCTGGAACAATATCAGTTTTGATGAACAGGCCAAAAAACTGAAAGCCCTCACCGAAAAATACAATGTCCAGGCCATCAATATTGACGCGTCGGGCATGGGCTTAGCGGTTTATGAATTGGTCAAACAATTCTTCCCGCGTACCAATAAAATTATTTACAGCGTTGAGAGCAAAACCCGGCTTGTGATTAAAGCGCAGCATCTTATCCAAAATCGCCGGATTAAATTTGATGCGGGTTGGACGGACATGCTGGCCAGCTTGCTCGCCATTCACCGCTCGGTCACCGACAATTCAAAACACATCACATACAAAGCCGGCCGCTCTGGCGATACGGGTCATGCGGATATTGCATGGGCTTTGTTTAACGCCCTCGACGAAATGGCGCTTGAAAGTGTCGACACATTATCCGGCAAGAAAAAAGGAAGTATAACATGGCAAGAGTAAAAACAGCGGTAAAGGCAAAGCCCAAAAAAGATGAAAACCTAGCGGACACAGGGCAGCGGCTCTATAGTTTTAGCTTTGGTGATCCTGATCCGTCTTTGACCCGTTCGCGGGTGATTGGGTTTTTGGTGCCGAGCCATGATGAATATTATGATTTGCCGACGCCCGTGCAGGGGCTGTCCGAGACCCTGAAATCTAGTGTGCATCATGCCAGTGCGCTTAAGGTCAAAACCAATTTACTGGTCGCGAATTATATTGAACATAATTTATTGAGCCGCGCCGATTTTGCCCGCTTTGTCTATGATTATCTGGTGTTTGGCAATGCCTATTTTGAGCGGATTAAAAACAGGCTCGGCGGTGCGTTTTCGCTTAAACCTGCGCCGTCGAAATTTGTCCGCATTCACAAAAAGGGCGGCTATGGATTTTTGGACAAGAAAAGCAAAATGCATGCGTTCAAAAAAGACAGCATTTTCCATTTATTGGAGCCGGACGTAAATCAGGAAATCTATGGCCAGCCGGATTATATGGCGGCATTGCATTCTATTTGGCTGAACGAAAGCGCCACAATATTCAGGCGGAAATATTACGATAATGGCGCACATGCTGGCTATGTGATGTATCTCACCGACGCCACTTTTAATGAGGACGATGTTAAGGCCCTGCAGGAGCAAATGCGGAAATCCAAAGGGCCGGGGAATTTCAAGTCTTTGTTCATGCACGCGCCCGGCGGTAAAAAAGACGGGCTGCAAATTATCCATTTGTCCGAAGCCACAGCCAAAGACCAGTTCACCAATATCAAAAACATCAGCCGGGATGATGTTTTAGCCATGCACCGTGTGCCACCGCAAATTATGGGCATCGTGCCCAATAACACAGGCGGGTTTGGCTCCGCCGCCGATGCGCAAATCATATTCGAGAAAAACGAAATAAGGCCATTGCAATCCCGCATGGCCGAACTGAACGCGTGGATAGGCGAACAGGTCATAACATTCAAACCATTCGATTGGGAAAAGGAGCAAGACAATGAGTAGAACTAGGATAATAACAAAACCAGCATACCGCTACGGGTTTACAATAACCGCAATTTATGACGGCGATACGATTATTGGTAATCTTGATATGTATGATCATGTTTGGAAAGATGATGAGACCATTCGGCTATTCGCTATCAACTGCCAAGAGATTAAGCGCAACAAGCGCAAAGGGATTGATGCAGATGATGTGCAGGTCGGTTTTGATCACCGCGATGCCCTGATTAGCTTCCTAGGCCTCGATCCTGCTGATTTTCCGCGCAAGGTCAAATACCACCAGCTAGCCGAGCCGGTTTGGGTTGTGATTGAAACCGTCCAAGACAAAAGCGGTAAATTCGGACGCCTGCTCGGCATAGTCCACAAAGACGGCAAAAACCTAAACGAACACATGCGCGACATCATAGGCGGCGTCGAATTTTACGACGGCAAAGACTGGCCGATCGATACGCCGATTGCTCCGCCCGATTAAGGCGGGGGCTAATGCGCTGTAACGCATAAGCCGAGAGCGGTCTCTCTCATGACAATGCAGGTACCTGCGAATCAATCCCGCCACCCTGTACGGGGCGGGTGAAACATAGAGTGACTTAAATCATGAATTCAATCCCTAAATCATTACGTCCGGTTCAGCCGGCCAATCCTGTCGCGCCCTATATCGGCGGCAAACGCAATCTGGCCAAGCGCCTGATTGCACGTATCAACACTATTCCCCATAAATTATACGCCGAGCCATTTGTAGGCATGGGCGGCGTATTCTTCCGCCGCACTCACAGGCCAAAGGCTGAGGTAATTAATGATCTATCGCGTGATGTCAGTAATCTATTTCGCATCCTGCAGCGTCATTATCCACAGTTTATGGATGTGCTTAAATTTCAACTGACAACCCGCACAGAGTTTGAGCGTTTGAACCGGACAGACCCGGACACACTCACTGACCTAGAACGCGCAGCGCGGTTTTTGTATCTGCAGCGCACGGCATTTGGCGGGAGGGTTGAGACGCGGCACTTTGGGACTGCTGCAGGATACCCAGCACGGTTTGATTTAAACAAGCTATCAGGTATGTTGGAAGATGCACATGAACGACTGGCGGGCGTAAATATTGAGTGCTTGCCCTATGATAAATTTATAGAAAAATATGATCGCGCATTCACCTTGTTCTATCTCGACCCTCCGTATTTCAGCAATGAGAATGACTATGGTAAAGATATGTTTGCCCAATCTGATTTTGAAAAACTAGCGGAGGTGCTCAGCAGAATCAAAGGCCGTTTCATTATGAGCCTCAATGACAAGCCAGAGGTCAGAGATATGTTTGGCGCGTTTGAAATGGAATCGGTGAACACAACCTACACACTAAACAAAACGGCGAGCAAGAAAGCGCGTGAGGTCATTATCTCAAACTAACACGCCGCGCATATCAGACAGCACAAAGCCTGGACGCCGACACGTCCGGGCTTTGTCATACCAAAGTCTCCCAAAAAACACACCTGCGGGCCAAAACCAACGACCAAGCCACCAAAATCGCCGGGCGCACTCTCCCCCCTCGCCTCCGGGGTGTTTAAGGCGCGTTTTTTCTGCATTTATGAACACCTGTTAAAAGCCTTATATATATGGGATTTTTGATGGTCTGTGATTGGTGCAATCTCTGCATAATTGGGAGTTAGCGGATTTCACTATCTGCTCTAAGTTTGGGAATACACGATGCCGACAGTCATTAAAAACACATGGGCACTGGGAAATGGTAATATAGGTAATAGGAATTCCAACAGATAGTTATGTCATTGATTTAAATAGATAAAATAGGTTACCTTAAAAGGTAATCTGTGGGTAATCAAAAAGGTAACTATCAGCTATGTCTTTGATTTATTGAGGAATAATAATAAGTAGAAATTACCATAAAAACAGTAATTAAATAACCTTTATATTACCTTTTGAGGTAACCCTATTTATTCAATAAAAACAAAGGTATAGATACTCATTTATTACTGATTACCTATATTACCTATTCCCAAGCACCCCTAACATTTTAATAATATTACATGTCGCTATGGTCATTGCCATGATCAAAAAGTAGTCCGTAATATAGTCCGGTCACAATCATGCGCACCAAACTAGTCAGTAAAGATGGGAAAATATGGGCATGATACACGCATCTCGGCCGCACCAATTTTATCTGATTTTCTATATTTGGTAGGGTAAGGCATCAAACAAACGGTCTGCTGTTTTGCTTTTGTATTTTTTGATCGTATTGGTGGATGGAATTAGGTGGTTTTTCTTTTTTAAGCTACATTGACCCTAAATAAATTTCACTTAGTTTTTAGCCCAATAGTACTATTCTAATGCTACTGTTATAACATGAGGAGGACACTATACGTATTTTGTTGGTAGAAGATGATAAGGATTTGGCGAACCGTATCAGCCGTTCTCTTTTGTTATCCGGCTTTGTAGTGGAACACGCTTACACAGGTGATGATGGCTATGAATTAGGTTTACTCGGTAATTTAAGCGCGGCCATTTTAGATTTGGGTTTGCCAGGGAAGCCAGGCTTGGAGGTGTTGCAGTCTTGGCGCTCTAAAGGCATTATTATGCCTGTTTTAGTTTTAACAGCCCGCAGCAGCTGGGCCGAAAAAGTCGAGGGCTTAAACAAAGGCGCGGACGATTATATGGTTAAGCCCTTTCACACACCAGAGCTTGTCGCGCGTTTGCGCGCCCTTATTCGCAGATCCATGGGTAAAAAAGATGCAGTTCTTGTACACCAAGGTTTATCTATAGATACGATAACCAGTGAAGCCCGCTTAGGGTCTGAAATATTGGATTTAACGGCATTTGAGTTTCGTATGCTAAAATATTTTATGCACCGCATTGGTCATGTTGTGCCCCAAACCGAACTCATAGAGCATCTTTATCCGATTAATGAAACGCGCGGCTCCAACACTATAGAGGTCTATATAGGCCGGTTGCGGAAAAAAATAGGCAGTGACAAAATTAAAACTATACGCGGCCTGGGTTATAAATTCGGATGACGCCTGCTTTTTCAAAAATGTCGCTACGCAAACGAATGGTTACCGCATCTGTTTTGTGGGTCACACTGGGTGCTGTAATCGGCTATTGGTTGCTATCCTCAGCATTTCACACCCATGTTTTTAAACAATTTTATGATGAGCTTGACCAGCATATTGTTGAGCTGGAAAACATAACGCAGCTCGACGAGAATGGGGATTTCATTCTCGTTAGTGCTTTTAGCGACACGAAATATGACAAATTTGGATCGGGTTACTATTGGGAAGTTCGCGGGCAGGGTGCCAGCATAAAAAGCCCGTCCTTGGGTGGTAAACCGATAGCTTTGGCAGATGAAGGTTTTGACCACGACATTGCAGCCCATCGCCATAAGATTAAGGGGGTGGACGATGTTTTATTGGTCGTCGAAAAAACTACAAACTTTCACTCTAAAAACGGAGAATATCGGCGGTTTATTCTTGCCGTTGAGCGCCGCCATTTGGCTGAAATGATTAGTGAGTTTAACACGACCTTGGCATGGTCATTTGTTGTGTTGTCATTATCAATGATGTTCGCCGCTGCTTTATTGACGAGCTTTGCTTTGCATCCCTTTAAGCGGTTATCCGAAGGGTTTAAAAATGTCAGATCAGGGAAGACCGAAAAACTTGACGGCACTTACCCTACAGAAGTTACGCCTTTAGTCGGAGAGCTTAATGCGCATATTGCCTCCACAAGCGACATGCTTAAGCGCGCGCGGGCGCAAGCGGGCAACCTAGCACACGGCCTTAAAGGTTCGCTCGCGATTGTGGCCGATGAAGGTTATAAATTAGAAGAAGAAGAGGGACTCGTCCGCTCATCACAAACCATTATCCAGCAATGTAATATCATGCAAAGGCATATTGATCATCATATTGCGCGCGCACGTGCATCCGCTGCGGCACAGCTCCCGAGTACATTTTCTAATATTGAGGACGTATTACCGCCGGTTATTACTGCGATGAAGCTGCTCCATAGCGATAAAGATATTGATATCAATGTTGAAATCCATACCCAAAAACCTATTCATATGGACAAGATTGATTTAAACGAAATACTCGGAAATATACTTGATAATGCCTATAAGGCGGCCAGGAACCGTATCGACATAGATTGTTCGAAAGTGGATGAAAACCATATTCTCATTCGCCTTGATGACGACGGGCCGGGCCTGCCGACAGAAGCCTATGATATTGTCTTTGATTTGGGCATGCGCTGGGACGAAACCACGCCGGGCGGCGGCCTTGGGCTGGCCATTGTCCGCGAACTGGTCAATTTGTACGGCGGGACTTGCCAACTGGGCAAATCCCGCCTTAACGGTCTACGCGTTGATATTGTACTCCCTTTTGTGGATTTTTGACGTGTCAGTAAATCCGCACCTTGTTCAGGTTCATTTCAGGTACGGTTTATAAGTATTCTAATTCTAAAAATGTAATCATATGATTGGGGGCTTTATGCGCGCGAAATTATTAACCTTTGCTCTTGGTGCAGCCTTGTTAGTGCAACCCGCTATTAATGCGGTAGCGTCAGAAACCATTAGCCTTACCGACAAACAGATTTCCAGGTTGGGGATAACGGCCACCGCCAGTCTTTCTGCGGGAGAAATGTCCCTTGCCAATGTGCCTGCAAAAATCATCCCCGTGCGCACAAGCTTGAAAGCAATCACAATTCCCTATGAAGGCGTATTGACGAAGATCCATGTTCTGCCGAGCCAAAAAATTAAAGCAGGCCAGACATTGTTTACGGTGCGTAGCCGTGATTATTTGGATATAAATATTGGGCTTCAGACCGCTCAGGGCGAGTTGGAAGCCGCGAACATCGCGCTAAAGCAGCAAACTTTATTGGTGGATGAGGGTTTGTCCGCAGGCACAACCCTGTTGCCCCTAAACGCAAATGTGATGCGGGCGCAGGCCTTGGTTGATGAGTTTAGAACCCCCCTGCGCGGCATATCCAGCGCCGGGCTATCACAATATTATGTCAAAGCACCTGCCAGCGGGCGGGTCGAAGATTTTGATCTGCAAATTGGCCAAAGCGTTGAACCTATGCGCGCGGTCACGGCTATTTATACATCCGACGACCTTTGGGCAGAAGTTATGGTTCCCGAAGATTTGGTTGGACAAGTGAAGGCGGGCGACAGTATCGGCTTTGATGATGGCTCGTTCGGAGAAGTAGTTTCCGCCTCTCGGATGATCGACCCCAAAACCAAATCGGCCATGCTGGTGGCTAAAGTGCCTGTGGGTTCAGGTCTTAATCCGGGGCAGCTCACGCAAGTCATTATCTCCAAGTCTTCCCAAGCGGGTGAAATGGTCCGCGTGCCTGTATCCGCAATCATTCGTTTGGACGGAAAAACAAATGTCTTTCTAAAATATAACGGAGACTTTAACCCTATTGCTGTCGATGTCACAGGCCGTTCTCGTGGCTATGCCACCATAGCAGGGCGGATAAATGCGGGCGACCAAGTTGCTGTCACTGGCCTTAGCGAGCTTAAAGCCATTCATCTTGCTGAGGCAGAATAATGCTTAGAAAACTAATCGGGTTTTCACTGACCCAGCGACTTTTTGTTATTGCATTGACTTTGGTAATGCTGATTGCTGG
Organism: Robiginitomaculum sp.; assembly: GCA_026982415.1. Taxonomy (GTDB): domain Bacteria; phylum Pseudomonadota; class Alphaproteobacteria; order Caulobacterales; family Maricaulaceae; genus Robiginitomaculum_A. The sequence continues at coordinate 16,192 of JALSHE010000074.1, read as the reverse complement.
TGCGTTGTCGTTTTTACGCATTCCTATTGATGCCTTTCCGGATATTTCCACCACCCAAGTAAAGATCATTATGAAAGCGCCCGGCATGACCCCCGAAGAGGTCGAGCTTCGCGTAATCGCGCCCCTTGAAATGGAGTTGCTCGGTATACCAAATCAAAGAGTTCTGCGCTCTATGGCAAAATATGCCATCGCGGATATTACCATTGATTTCGATGACAGCGTCGATATTTATTGGGCGCGCCAGCAAGTGGCAGAGCGCATTAGCAATGCCGCAGACAATCTTCCGCCCAGTGTAGAGGGCGGGCTTGCCCCAATCTCCACGCCGCTCTCGGAAGTCTATATGTTCACTATCGAAGGGGGCGACCTTACCCTGGAAGAACGCCGCTCGCTTCTGGATTGGACAATACGCCCCGCCCTGCGCACACTGCCGGGCGTTGCGGATATGAACTCACTTGGCGGCGTTGTTAAAACTTTTGATGTTGTGCCCGACCTGGACGCTCTGGCGGCGGCAGGTTTAAACATCCGGGATGTTAGAGCCGCCATAGAAATGGGCAATCGCAATGACGGGGCTGGCCTCATTATTGAAGGCGAAGAAGCCATTGCTGTGCGCGCCATAGGCGCGGTCACAAAACTAGAGGATATATCCCAAATCGTTGTGTCGCGAAAAAACGGCGCGCCCGTGCGTATTCAAGATATTGCCGATGTTAGAATTGGTAGCTTAATGCGCAATGGTGCCGTGACCAAAGATGGCCGCTCGGAAGTGGTTCAAGGCTTGGTGTTATCCCTCCGGGGCGCAGATGCAAATGCCATTGTGCGTGATGTCAAAACCCGGCTTGAAGAGCTTTCAGTATCCTTGCCAGAGGGCGTAACCATCAATACTTTTTATGACCGCTCGGCCTTAATCGACAATGCCATTGGCGCTGTGCAAAAAGCACTTACGGAAGCAATCATTCTGGTGCTTATTTTATTGCTGTTATTTCTAGGCAATTTTCGCGCCGCAATTGTTGTCGCCCTGACCCTGCCTATGGCCGCGCTCGCAACATTTTTACTTATGCGTATGACAGGGTTGTCAGCCAACCTTATGAGCCTCGGCGGATTGGCTATTGCTATTGGGTTAATCGTTGATGCCTCGGTAGTGGTGGTCGAAAATGTGGTGGAGCGCGTAAACCGCCACGGTAAGAACGCAACAGTGCCGCGCCTGCATCTCGTCTACCGCGCGGCGGTTGAAGTTACTGCGCCTGTGACGGCAGGTGTCATCATAATATGTTTGGTGTTTCTACCGCTCTTATCCCTACAGGGCTTAGAGGGTAAATTATTTAGCCCTGTCGCATTGACAATTGTTTTCTCCTTAGCGGCTTCGCTTGTTTTATCCATGACAATTATCCCTGTCCTGGCGTCTTATTTGATCAAACCAGGTAACGGTAAAGAACCTATATTGATGCGGATTTTAACACCTGCTTACGGGCGCATTCTTGATTTCTTTGTGCGTTTCCCTATCGGCATTTATGCGGTTGCCAGCATAAGCTTGGTCGCGGCTGGCTTGGCGTATTCCAATGTCGGCAAAACTTTTATGCCAACTATGGACGAAGGCTCTGTGATTATGCAGACCACAAAACTGCCCTCCATCAGCCTAGACCACAGTGTTAAAATGGACATGATGGTGCAAAAAGCATTGATGGAAGATGTGCCTGAAATTGAGAGCATTATCGCGCGGGTTGGTTCTGACGAGCTTGGCCTTGACCCCATGAGCCCTAATGACACGGATGCGTTTCTTGTTTTAAAACCCAAAGAAGAATGGCGCAAGCCGGACAAAGAATGGCTTATTGACCAAATGCGTAAATCAATGGAATCCATGCCGGGTATTGAAACCTCTTTCACCCAGCCCATCGAAATGCGAACCTCTGAAATGCTCACAGGGGCGCGCGGCGATTTGGCCGTTAAGATATTTGGGCCTGACTTGGATGTTTTAGCAGACCTCGCCGGGCAAATCCAAAACACGATTTCCAGTGTCGACGGCGCGAGCGAGGTGTTTACGCTATCCAATGATATGGTGGACTATATGCAGCTTCACCTTGACAGGCTTGCACTCGGGCGGGCGGGTCTCAACATCTCGGATGTTGAAGACGATATGCGCGCCATACTCACGGGCATTGAAGCGGGCATTGTGGTTGAACCCTTGCGCCGCACGCGCATTATGGTGCGCGGCGAAGATAATTTGCGCCGCTCTCCCGATGATTTTAACCGCGTGCAAATTGCTGTTGGCGACGGCGAAGTAATTCGTATCGGCAATTTTGCGAAGATTGAACGGGCGCCGTCCGGGATAAAAATTGACCGCGAAAATGCCTCACGATTCGCCATTGTGCAAGCCTATGTCGCGGGACGCGACCTGGTGAGTTTTGTTGAAGATGCGCAGGCCGCCGTGGCCAATCAAGTTGATTTGCCACAAGGCTATAGCATTAGTTGGGGCGGTGAATTTGAAAATCAGCGCCGCGCCGCCGCCCGCCTTGCCGTTGTAGTTCCGTTCTCGCTCGGACTGATATTCCTTGTGCTGTTTGCGACACTGCGCTCTTTTAGACAGTCCTTGTTGATTATGGCCAATGTCCCATTTGCCTTAGTGGGCGGCGTGCTTGCCCTTGTACTGGCAGGCGAGTATCTCTCCGTGCCTGCGTCTGTCGGGTTTATTGCCTTGCTCGGCATTGCTGTTTTGAATTTGCTTGTGCTTGTGAGTTATTTTAATCAATTACTCGCCGAAGGAATTGGTCTCGACGAGGCAATTATGACGGGGGCAAAACGGCGATTGCGTCCCGTGCTTATGACTGCGACGACCGCCGCATTTGGCTTGTTGCCGCTGTTATTCGCAGACGGCCCAGGCTCGGAAATCCAAAAGCCGCTCGCTATTGTTGTCATTGGCGGGTTGATCTCGTCAACAATCCTTACACTGCTTTTGCTCCCGGTTTTGTTTAAAAAATTTGGGGTCTCTAAAAAACAATCAACACAAAATACAGGAGACCTGGAATGGACCAATCTCTCTGCAAATTAACCTTGGTTTACCCGCCAGAATCAGAAGATAGCTTGCTGGAATTTATGTTGGAGCAAGACCCGCCTTTGTCAGGTTTCACAACAATTAAATGTGAAGGGCACGGGCTTGGCTTTACGCGTGCCAGCGCTAGCGAGAAAGTGCGCGGGCGTATTAACCGCCGATTATTTATTGTCATTATGGATACGCAAAGGGTTGAGCCTTTATTAGCCCAGATTAAAGCTAAATTGCCAATTTCCGGACTCATGTTTTGGACGGAACCGGTATCAATTGCAGGGCGCTTATTATGATCAAGAAACTTCTTTTTTCGTTTAGTCTCCTTTCTTATTCTACCGTGTCTTTTGCGAGTGAGGTAAGTTATTTGCCGCCCCCTGAAATGGTTGAGCGTGCTTTGGATAATTACCCGATCTACCAACAGGCCACCCAAAACATTGAAACTTCGCGGGCGCAAGCAGATAGTTTGCGTATGGGGCCACATGAATTAACTTTGGGCGGAAGTTATACAAGACGCCAAATTAGCGGACTTGGCAATTTTGGTGAATATGACGCTACACTTTCAAGAGGGTTACGCATTCGGGGCAAAGCCCGCCTTGACCGCGAAGCCGGGCAAATTGGCGTTGCGTTGGCTGAAAACATTGCAGAAGATGCCCGCCACCAAACGGCTTTACTGTTAAAGCAAGTATGGATGGATTGGCTGCTGACTTCGGAAACCCAAGCCATACGCCAAGAGAATGTCAACATTCACCGCAAAGCGCTCGCCGCACTTGAAAAGCGCCGCCAGCTTAATGACGCGTCAGATCTTGACGTGGGGTTAGCGCGTAGTGCGATGGAAACTTCTTTATCTACATTAGCCCTGGCTCAAGGCTCAGAAAAACTTGCGCGTGAAGCCATTACTGCAAATTTTCCCGAAATAATCGTTCCGCCCCGCGCCCCGCGCTTGCCAACCCCGGATCGACCAGAAAACATGCAGAAATGGGCGCAACTGGTTCTATCGCGCAGTCATGAAATCACTATAGCAGAAAAAGAAGCAAAACAGCTTGATGTGCAAGCGCGGCGCTCTCAATTAGATAAATATGCAGACCCGACAATTGGACTACGGCTCTTTCATGAGCAAGGTGGAGATGAAACTGGCTTTGGCCTAACAGTGTCCGTGCCCATCGGCGTAAAACAGCGCAGCGCAGTCGCTGCCCGTGATAATTCAAAAGCCAAAGCCGCACAATATGCTGCCGCTTATACCCGCCGCGAGATTAATTTAATTGCCCAGCGCGATGTCCAAAGAGTTGCCAATACATACCGCAGTTGGCAATCCGCAGTAACGGCCTTGGACAGTAGCAGGTTTGTCATTGAGAAAATTCGTCGCAGCTATGAATTGGGCGCCCATGATTACACTGGCTTATTACTTGCCGAACAGCAATATTTACAGAGCGAAGAAGCCGAAGCCCTGACCCGTCACAACGCACATAATGCTTGGTTACAGCTCCGAATTGATGCCCATGAGCTTTGGCTTGAGAATGTGCATTAACATCAGGTTGCGAGCCTCACAAACTCAATGCTATCTCCAAGACTGTTCCCACAATAAGTTGTGCTGATAGCCTAGAGTAAAAATTTCCTATGGTAGTTTTGGTAAATGGGTATAAGAAACCGTATGTTTACGGCACCCATGCCCAACCCAAATTAATAGGAGAGCGGTATGTCAGAACTATCTGAAACACACGACACACCATTTAGCTCTACCACCGATCTGGATATGCGGCATGTGGGTGCTTTACGCCAAGCTATTCGCAGCGAAGACAAAGCAACCATTCGAACTTTATTAACTGGCGAACATCCAGCGGATTTGGCCGACCGGTTCGAGCAATTATCAACGGACGACCAAACCGCGTTACTAGGGCTGGTTCCTGATGTGATTAGCCCGTCTATGTTGGCGGAGCTTGAAGATGAGGTGGTGGAAGATATTTTGCCGCTTTTGGAGCCGGGACAAATTTCCAAAGCCATGGAAGAACTGGACTCGGATGATGCGATTCAAATTTTTGAAGAACTGCCTGCAGAGCGCCGCGCCGAAGTTTTGGCCGATATGGCGGCGCAAGACCGTAAGGAAATTGAAGACAGCTTCGCTTTTGACGAAGAAACTGCCGGACGGCTCATGCAGCGCGAATTTGTCGCCGCGCCGGAATTTTGGAGTGTGGGCCAAACCATTGAGCATATGCGCAGCCAAAGCAAGTTAGACGGTGATAGCCTGCCGGATAAATTCTTTGATATTTATGTCATCGACGCCCACTTCCACCCTCGCGGCTATTTACCGCTTTCCACATTGATGCGCAGTGATCCGGATCAAGTGTTGAGCGACATCATGGACACCAAATTAACTGTGATTGAGCCAGAGCTGGATCAGGAAGATGTGGCTTATCTTTTTGAGAAATATGATCTAATCTCTGCACCTGTTGTTGATGCGGACGGGCGCTTGTCTGGCATGATTACCGTGGACGATATTGTGGAAATCATTCAAGACGAACACACCGAAGATATGCTGGCTTTGGCGGGTGTTAGCGAGGCCGGCTTGGTTGATACTGTCGGCTCAACGGTGTTGGCGCGTGCGCCTTGGTTGTTCGTTAATTTGTTGACGGCCATTGCGGCATCATTCGTTATATCACTGTTTCAAGACGAAATTGAAAAATTGGTAGCACTCGCCGTCTTAATGCCGATCGTTGCCTCTATGGGTGGGAATACGGGCACCCAGGCTCTAACCGTCGCTATTCGGGCATTGGCCACCCGCGACCTAACCCCGGCAAACACTAACCGGGTCATTAGGCGCGAAGCCTTTGCAGCGATTGTGAACGGCCTGATTTTTGCCGTGGTTTTAGGTGTAATTACATTTGTGTGGTTTCATAAGCTTGATCTTGCCTTGGTGATCGCGGCAGCTTTGGTGTTTAATCTGTTTTGTGCAGGATTGGCTGGCATTTTAGTGCCGCTGGGGCTTAAGAAAGTCGGCGCGGATCCGGCTGTGGCTTCTACGGTGTTTGTAACTACGGTAACGGACGTGGTCGGTTTTCTCGCTTTTTTGGGTTTGGCGGCGATGTTTCTTTTGTAATTTTTACCCCGTTTCACCTGAAAGGGGAAAAACGGCACCGGATTTGCACCTTACCTAACAAGACTTAATTTGTGTATTGTTTTGGAACACCTATGGCGCATGATTACAAAATTTCTGACTTTGGCCTCAAATTGATAAAGGCCTATGAGGGCTTTCGTCCTATCGAAACCGTATTGGTCTCCGGCCAGCGGGTAATTGGCTATGGTCATGAATTTGTGCCTGGTGAAATATCCGTTATTACCAAGAAAAAGGCTACAGACGTGTTGAAAGTCGACCTCGAACCTTTCGAAGAAATGGTGAATTACAATATCTTTGCGCCCCTATCCCAAAACCAATTTGATGCTTTGGTGTCCCTAAGCTTCAATATCGGGGAGGACGCTTTTTTAAATTCCAGCGTCGTCCACAATATGAATAATGGCCAACCCTTGGCGGCGGCAGCCGGGTTTGATGAATGGCGTAAGAGCGTCATTGCCGATCAAACCTATGTGGTGGATGCATTGGTACGTCGGCGCACGGCTGAAAAAGCTCTGTTCCTAAGCCCGGCTACAGGTGTTGTTGCCGCACCCCGCAATGAATTGCCGCCCCTGCATGATAGCACAGCCAAGCCCGGCACGGATGATCTTGAAGTGTTCAACACATCAGATGCACGCGGCTATGTTGACCAAACGCCCTACGATGCCGAACCCGGGCACAACAGACGTCGTGAAGATGGGCCGTCCGGCATCCTGACCTTGAGCGAACGAGCCTCCGAACCGCAAATTTATGACGATATATTTGAAGACAATGTCAACATTGATGATGTTGTTGAGACAAGCGCCCGCGACACAGAAGTGGCGCCGGAAACAAATGATCTGGAATTAGAGACAGGCGCTCAATTATCACCCATAGCTTTGGCTGCAGCCGAAGTAAGTGAACGGCTTGATAATTTAATGGCCGAAAATGCGGATGCACCAGAAAGCTTGAATGAAAATTTTCAAGAAGACTTTCAAAGAGCCTTGCCAAAAGACGGGCAAAAACTTGATACACAAGATATAACCATGTCGGAACCTCTGAACCTGGATCTCGCCGCAGATAAAACGGCTGTAGAAGAAGCCGCCCAAAGCGGCATCACTACAAATATAGCCTCTAACGACAGCACAAAAATTGAACACCCTGCGCCTGAAATCTCGGAAAGTGATGACACGAGCGGGATTGGTGCCTATTGGACAGCACTGGTTGTTGGCCTGCTTTTACTCGGCGGCGCCTTGTGGAAATTGAATTTCTCTACGGTGGTTAAGCTGGACGAAATGAGCGCATTTTTGGCACCCGTAGCAATGCTCATTGGTGGTATGATGGTTTTAGGCGGGTTATATTATTTGCTTAAAGCACAATTGCACAGGATGACATCCTAGGGCCTATGCCGGAATAAGGTTTCTTCTACGCTCAAGCCTTGTTACAATAAGGCATGACAACCCATATGATCAAATTATCTGTCGGCTCCTTGTCCGTAGAAACCCTTGCTGCCTATCAAGAAAGCTTAGCAGTGCGCCGTGGTCATGAAGGCTTGCCCGCCTTTGCAGATCATATCACCCGCATGTCCCCGCGCCGCAAAGACGAAGTCTTGGATGGTGGTTCAATTTACTGGGTTATCAAAGGCGTAATCCAGTGCCGTAACACCATAATTGATTTGGCTGAAACCCATACCCAAGACGGTCGCAAAGCCTGCCGAATAATCCTAGCGCCCGATCTTATACCGGTTGTGCCAACCCCCAAACGCGCCTTTCAGGGATGGCGCTATCTCAAACCGGAAGATGCGCCGGCTGATTTATCAAGTCTTGGCGATGCAGAAAATCTACCGCCCCACATTCGCACAAAATTGGTAGAATTAGGTGTTTGGTAATTAGGTTTTTTTGAAATAAATATCGTGGTGAATATTGTGAAACACCTCATACCCACGCTGCGCTAGCCAATTGATGACTTGCTCTCGGTTTTTATCCCATAATTCTATTTGTAAATAGCAGTTATTATTGGCTAGCATTTGCGCCATGCCCACCAAGGCTTGGGCTTCATGCCCCTCCATATCAAGCTTCATAAATGCGTTCGTGTCCGATAGGGCAAATTGACTATCGAATGTGCGGATTTCAACCTGCTGACGATCATTAAAACCGCGCTTCGGGTTGTGTTTTTCGTCCAAATCAAGCGTGGCGGTGCCGGACGATTTTTTATCAAAAGCGATTGTGAGGGTTTCCGCATTGGCACCAAGGCCGTAATTATGCGCCGTGACTTTGTCTTGCAAATCGTTCAAGCTTATATTTTCCACCAACCGCGACCAGGTTTTTGGTACAGGCTCAAAGGCATGGATAGCCCTAAGCTCGGACGCTTTCACACCCAGCAATACACTATATAAGCCAATATTTGCCCCGCAGTCATAAAATGCCGTCAGCGAATTTTTGCGGATGCAGTCCTGCGCAAAGGCTAGCTGTTCGCGTTCAAATGGCCGCCCGATGAGCATACGGTTGTCGATCCAATCAGATGGGTAAAGTTTCCAGTTAGCACCGAGCCTCTTTGCCAAAATTGGTTTCTTACGCAAGCGCAATAGTCGTTTTGCCACACTAAAATAAGGGTTGAATCCTACCATATTTCATATTCCGTTTAAATTATTTTATTTGTAAGTGAGCCAATGCCCTCAATAACAATGGTGATTATGTCACCTTTGTTGAGGAAATGTCCGTTCTCCAACCCACAGCCGCCAGGTAATGTGCCAGTTGCAAAAAACTCTCCCGGATAAAGGTGTTCACATCGGCTAACATGCGCCAACGCTTCTCCCAGCGTATACTGCATGCCTGCGGAAGATACTTCGCAAACCTGCTTGCCGTTAATACTGACGCTTCCTGCTAATTCATTGATACGGGGCAATATTTCATCAGCCGTGACAAAGTCAGTTGAAATAGCATTGGCGAAATGCTTGGATTTTTGCGGGCCAAAACCACTATCCATTTCCGGCATTTGCACGTCACGAGCCGAAAAATCATTAAAGACCACAAAACCACCAATAGCGGCTTGCGCTTCATCAGGGGTCGCATTGTAAAGCGGCTTCGCCAACACAAAGCCAATTTCTAGTTCATAGTCGATTGAAGATGAATAATCCGGCCAAATAATATCCGCCCCCTCGCCGAAAAAATTCATATGCCCACCCATATAAAATATTGGTTGTGCGTACCAAAGCGGTGCTGGTTTTAGTTTTGGGTGGGTTTTGCCCGTAAGCTTTTTATAAATCTGCGTAAGTCGGTAAGCGCTTGGGCGAGCAGACTTAGCGTAATTACTTGCTGCATTTATATAGTGCTGTTCACTGAGCATAAAATCTCGATAAGACTTGGGGGCGAACGGCTTGGGATCACGGGTGTCAATTTGGTTTTGCCCCGTTGCGGCCAGGAACGTTTCATAATTTGCGCTATCTTTACGAACGGGTTTCCAGCCGCTCGTCGAAAAACATTCTAAATGAAAGCCGTCATTGTTCTCAGCTTTGCGAAACCGCATCAACCAGCCATTTCCGCAGCAAATCGTGTGTGGACATGCCGATAAAACTCCCGGCCCATCATGCACTCGCGCCACTTAACAATTGCCGGGTAAGAGGATAAATCAATACCTGCCATTTCAGCAGGTTCAATTGCCGCAGCCATGCTAATATCTGCGAGGGTAAATTTATCGCCACACATAAACTCGTTGTCTGCAAGCCGGGATTCGATCATAGGCAAGTCTCGCGCCAACATGTTGTTGCCGGTTTTAATAGAAGCTTCGTCCGGTTCTTCCCCGATCAATTTACAAACAACCCGGTTGAAAAACAGACGGGCAACGGCCTGCAATATATGCTGGGAAGAAAAATCTATCCATTGATTGATCTCGGCCTGCTCTTTGATGTCAGCAGGGTAAAATGATGACGGCCCAGAGAGCGCGCACATATATTTGCAAATAGCATCCGATTGGCTAAGCTTGAACCCGTCATCATCAATGGCCGGCACACGGCCCGCTGCATTAATTTCGAGATATTCCGGTTTCAAATGCTCTCCAGTTTGCAGATCAACATGCACGTATTCATGGGGCAAGCCCAGATAGCTAGCACACAAACGCACTTTATTGGTCGGCATGGATAAAAAATGACCGTAAATTTTTAACATAAATATCTCCCAATCCTTTGAATAAGTTTACTATCGTATTATTAAACGGAAATCTATTGTAGATTTAGCCTTCGATTTAAACTTCAAGTTAAGCTTTGGGGTCACCTTCTAATAGATTCTGCAGGCGATCAGCCAAATCTTGCTTTTCGGTACCCCTTGCATCAATGCCGGGATCGTCGGCATTTGGCGGTGTGTCTATAGTTTGCACTGCTTCTTTTACGCTCCCCACAGCGCGGCGGCGTTTATAAGCCTCATAGCGGGGGTGAATGAGTGTGCCGCTTTTACCGTAGGAAAGCGCCAGCCTTTGCCAGTCGGCATCCGTGTAATTAAAGGCGGCACCGTCCGGATCCAAATCAGACCAATCTGCTTCAATTGGCGCACTCACTGCGCGGTTTTGCCACGTGTGGGCGTCTACGGTATTGCCCAGCATATTCTCAGCGTGTGCCGCCAATGCGCAGAGCCGCGCCGATAGGTCTTCGTCTCGGAGCAAACCGTCCAGAGCTGACAAAGCGGTGACACCATCATCGGCAGCTATCGCCTGCTCTGCAGCCAAAATTTTGCTCTCGCGGTGATCTGAATTGCTTTTGATCAGTTGGTTAATTTTCTTGGCGACGGTTTTAGCTGTTTCGCCTTGCCACACATCCCGGTATGCAATCGAGAGCGCCGGGTGGGGGCTACGTCCCCAAGCTTTCTCGATTATTTGCGCGGCCTTCTTTATCTGCCCGTCCTTCGAGAGAAGCCGTGCCGCCAAAGCCACGCCTGGCGCAAAGCCAGGCGATAAATCTGCGGCGCGCTTTGCTTGGTCAAGAGCTTCCACCGAGCGGCCTATGGCATCTAGTGCATTGGCATTGGCCGCCAAAAGCACCGCCCGGCGGCGGCGGATTTCATCTTTATCCAAAAGCTTACGTTTTTCGGCTCTAGCCAAAGTTTCCAGCGCCCCCTCCCAATCGGCAAGGGCAGTTTGCGAATTATAGAGCAGATCAAATGCCCACATTGGTGCTTTCGGGGATTGAAATGCCACCTGCGCCATTTCAATACTGGCCGCGTGGTCGCCCCGGGTTTCAGACAGCCGCGCCAAGCCGCGCAAGCCTGCGGCTTCGGTATCGGGATTGTCTTTCAGGCTGGTATAATGACTGTGGGCATCGTCGTGGGCGCCGCGCATTTCCGCCGCCTTGGCTGAGATGAGCGCGGTTAAGGCCGGACGGTTCAAAAGATCGCTGGCTTTCTTAGCTTTTTTGAGCGCACCGACCTCGTCTCCGGATTCCACGGCCAGCAACGCTTGCTCCACCGCATCCAAGCCAATTTCACTGCGCCGCCGCCCCATGCCTTTTTTCATGCGGTTCGGTAGACGCCACATCCAAGTCAAAAACGACCACAATAAAATTATGCCTAGCACGACGCCTGCGCAGATGACGATAGCCGCTTGTACGGAAATAAATTGTCCGCCAGTTGGGGCGGTTGCCAACAATTCGAACTGGATTACCCGCTCACTGCCCACATAGGCCAATAGGCCAACTAGGGCGACGAGTAATATCAAAGGTAAAATGAGCCAACGAGCCATAGGGAAATTCCTGTTCTATTGTTGCGGTGCCGTTTTTTTGCCGGGCTTTTTTGCGGACTTTTTTGCGGCCTGCACCCATTCGGCTGCGCTGGTACGCACGGGTGGGTTCAGTTTTTTAATGTGTGCCAAAGCGGCGGGTATGTCACCGTCTTTTAGCGCCGATTCGGCGGCGTCTATCGCCGTATAAGGGTCAACGGCTTCACCGTCTCTAACCTTGATATGCTTGCTCATGGCGCGCCTCAGCCATCCCGGCTTGTTTGCTTTTGATGTTTCTTGTGCCTTGACCGCCGCCAACATTTTTGCGCGCGGGAATGTGTCAATAAGCACAGCAAGTGCAGATTGGTGCTCTGTTTTTATTGCGAGGCTGGTTGGTTTGTTTTTGGCAGGTTTATTTATGGGTGCTTCTATATCCGCATCTAGCCTTGGTGCTTCGTCCTGCACATTCTGCCGTGTATCCGTTTTAACGTCTTGAACATCAATGGCTTTTTGCAAATCCGAAACCAGTTCTTTTAGCGTTTCGACTTGCGCCCCTAAGGCCGTGTTCTCGGTTTGTAATTTATCCAGCCGAGCTTTGGTTTTTTTCTGGGCGGTACTGGTTACGCCTAATTGCTTGGTCTGGGCTTTGGATGTTTTTTGCAAGGCTTTGAGGTTTTGCTCAAGCTCAACCTTTAGGGCCGCAGTTTGGTCCGGCCCCGCTAGCATTTTTGTGCCCACAATCCCCAGACCCGCGCCCAACAAGCTCGACACGACAAACCCGCCGACCACAAAACCACGTCCGACGCTTTTCGGTGTTACATCACTTTCAGTTTCCAACACTGTATCCATATCCGGTGTGCCTTCCTCGGTAATGTCTTCCCCATCAATGTTTTCATTGTCGTCGTTCATGGTGTGCTCCTTGGGCGAGTTTAGGCGCACTACGTCCCCGCTTCAAGGTTCAAATTGCCACAAGAACACCTAGCCATTTGCCCGCAATTCCTGTATTGGACGGTCTATGTTACCTACGTCAAAACATATATTGAACAAATCCGTGCTGGTTCTCGGCATAGAAAGCTCTTGTGATGAGACGGCGGCGTCCGTGGTGCGTCGGTATAAGGACGGGCGGGTAGAGGTTTTGTCTTCATTGGTAGCTTCGCAAAATGAAGTTCATGCGCCCTACGGCGGTGTGGTGCCAGAAATTGCAGCCCGCGCCCATATGCAAAAAATCGAGAGTATAACCGCGAGCGCGCTTAAGGATGCAAAAATTACATGGAGCGATTTGGACGCGGTGGCGGCAACGGCTGGACCTGGCCTAATCGGTGGTGTAATGACGGGGCTAATGGTGGCCAAAGGTTTGGCGGTATCCCTCAACATTCCGCTTATAGGCATCAACCATTTGGAGGGTCATGCTTTGTCGCCGCGCCTGACACAGGACTGCCCGTTTCCGTATTTGCTTTTGCTGGTTTCTGGCGGCCATACGCAACTCCTGAGCGTTGACGGAATTGGTGATTTCACAAGGCTCGGCTCCACCGTAGACGACGCGGCAGGTGAGACCTTTGATAAGACGGCGAAAATAATGAACCTCGGATTTCCGGGCGGCCCTGCGCTAGAACGCATGGCAGAATTTGGTAATTCCAAAGCCATCAAATTACCGCGTCCTTTTAAAGGCAAGCCCCATGCAGACTTTTCCTTCTCTGGCCTGAAAACGGCGACAGCGCGGGCATTTGATAAACTGGATAATAGCTGCGAGCAGGGCAAAGCAGATCTGGCGGCCAGTTTCCAGCAAGCGGTCAGCGATGTGTTATGTGACCGCACGCAAAATGCTATGAACATGTTTTCGGCAACGCACGATGCCCCCTACAGATTCGTGGTTGCTGGCGGGGTGGCAGCCAATGCTGTTATTCGCAGCGCTCTTGAAAGCCTGTGCAAGGACAACCATTTTACCCTGATAGCCCCACCGCTTAAATATTGTGGTGACAACGGTGCCATGATTGCTTTGGCGGGTGCCGAGCGTTTCGTGCTAGGCCAAACGGACGGGCTAGATGTAAAGGCAAGGCCGCGCTGGCCGCTTGATATGGGCAGTGCCAAGAACAATCCGGCCAGCGGCTTTGGTAAAAAAGGACCTAAATCATGACGGGAATAACCTATCAAAAATTCGGCGTAATCGGCGGCGGTGCATGGGGCACGGCCTTGGCGCAAACTCTAGCAGTGTCTGGTCGCGATGTCACCTTATGGGCATTCGAAGAGGCATGCGCGAACGCCATTAATGCCAAGCACGAAAACACCCTATATCTGCCCGGTGCCAAATTACATACATCCCTAAAGGCCAGTTCCGATATGGCCGATTTGGCGGGCATGGACGCCGTGCTGGCTGTTGCGCCCGCCCAACATATGCGCGCAATTTTGGCCAAGTTCGCACCCTATGCATCCAAAGGCCTGCCCGTTGTACTGTGTTCCAAAGGCATCGAAATATCGACCCTAAGCTTTATGGCTGATGTTTTAAAAGACACCCTCCCAGAGACAATCCCCGCCGTGTTGTCCGGCCCCAGCTTTGCTATTGATGTAGCGAACGGCTTGCCGACCGCAGTAACCTTGGCGGTGGAAGATCAGGAGATAGGTGCCTCGCTCGCCAACGCTATCGCCGCAACGACGTTCCGACCGTACTTGAGCACGGATGTGCTGGGCGCTGAAATTGGTGGTGCCGTTAAAAACGTGCTCGCTATTGCTTGCGGCATGGTGCTGGGCAAAGGCCTTGGCCGCTCTGCCCATGCGGCGCTCATCACACGAGGTTTTGCGGAAATGACCAGACTAGGCGTAGCACTCGGCGGGCGCACCGAAACCCTAACCGGTATGTGCGGACTTGGAGATTTGGTGCTGACCTGTTCAAGTGAACAATCCAGAAATATGTCGTGCGGTATGGCGCTGGGCAAGGGTCAAAGCTTGGGCGAAATTATGTCCACCCGCACAGCCGTTACCGAAGGTGTCGCCACCGCCCCAGCCCTAAAACGCCTAGCCGCAAAGGCCGGTGTAGAAATGCCAATCTGCGAAGCCGTCGCCAATATTCTGGACGGTAGCGTAGAGCTAGACGCGACAATCACAGCCTTACTGAACCGGGCGCATAAGGTTGAGGTTTAATACTTAAACCCGCTATCTTCAGCTTGCTTGCGCACGGCCTTGACCATTATGTTGTCTAGGGTTTTTGTGTCTGACATCTCTTTGCGCTTTTCGGCAACGAACGCCCTTTGCTTTTTACCAAGATCTGCGATTTGTTTTTGAATGTCGGCGCGTTCAAGCTGTTTGGCTTCGATGAAAACTTTGCGCTCGTCGGCGGTTTTTCCTTTTAGTTCTTCGGGGAGTTTATCGTCTTCCATTTCCATAACGGATTTTTTATCTTTTTTGTAAGCGTCAATAATATCCCAAGCTTCATTTGTATAACCTGCTTTCGATTTGGAATACAGACGACTAATCTCTGCCCCTTTGTTCATGGAACTGGCATTGCTGTCTTGCACAACTTGCCTGGTTTTTAACTCGCGGCCACGGGTGCCATAACCATAATATGTGTCATTTAATTTCTTGTTGAGATCGAGCAAAGTATCGTCCCAAGGCGAGGGCACATGTACATATTTTTCGTCTTGGTTGATGGTCATATATATACCGCCCGCGCAATCCGCCGCATCTTTCCAGCCCGTGCGCATGCCCGTATCCGCGTCGCCGCAGTGAATGGTATCAATGATAACACCCTTGGATTTTGCCCGCTCGCAAGCGCTTTGCCATGTCACCGAGCCTTGAGTGAACGGCTCATTGCCTGCGATAATAATCAGTTTCATATCGTCCTTATGCGCGCTCCATTCAAGCTCGTCCAGAGACTTGGTCAGAACTTGCCCCGCATATTCCTGCCCGCCATTTGTCGCAAGAGCAAACAGCTTTTCCGAAACATCATCGAGGTCAGTGGTCAGGGATAAAACCTGGCGGATATAGCCCTTGGAGACAGAAATATTACTATTGCCATATTCATACAGCGCCAGTTCAATGATCGGGGTTTGGCCGTTCTTTTTACCCTCGCTCAGTTCATTGACCAAAGTCCAGAGCTGGGATTTAGTTTGGGAAATTAACCCGTCCATAGAATTGGACGTATCGAGCAGAAGCGCGATTTGGATGCGCGGTTGGTAAGCTGTTTTTTCTTGCGCTAGAGCCTCGGCCACATTTGTTATCTGTGCGCGGGCTGGCATGGCCAACACTGAACATGCCAATACGGAGGATAGAAGAAGTCGGGAGAAAGTCATAATGTGCCCTTATATGATTATTTGTTATAATATCTCAATATAGGGAGGAACATGGCGAAACTGTGTCGGACAGGTTACAATACAGTTAGGTTG
>JALSHE010000073.1 GCA_026982415.1 Robiginitomaculum sp. | reverse complement strand
CCCGACGTGCTGGCCAAGTACCAAAACAAATTCAAATATCTTTTGGTGGACGAGTACCAAGATACCAATGTCGGGCAATATCTGTGGCTACGGTTTCTTGCCCAGCGCACGGATAAGACCCAGCAAAACCTGTGTGTGGTCGGCGATGATGACCAGTCTATCTATGGTTGGCGCGGGGCAGAGGTGGACAATATTTTGCGCTTCGAGAAAGATTTCCCCGGTGCCAAAGTGGTGCGTCTGGAGCGCAATTACCGCTCGACCGAGCATATTTTAGGGGCTGCGTCCGGCCTGATTACCGCCAATAAAGACAGGCTTGGCAAGACATTGTGGACGGACGAACAAGGCGGTGAAAAAGTTGTAGTCTCGGGTGTATGGGACGGCGATGCGGAGGCACGGGTAATTTCGGGCGAGATTGAAAACTGGTTCTCCAATGGGCGTCCGTATAATGATGTGGCCGTCTTGGTGCGCGCCTCGCGGCAAATGCGCAGCTTTGAAGAACGCTTTATCGCCCTCGGCCTGCCCTACCGTGTTATCGGCGGGCCACGGTTTTTCGAGCGCATGGAAATCCGTGATGCCCATGCTTATTTGCGCACGGTACGGTCTGATACGGACGACCTAGCGTTCGAGCGCATTGTCAATACGCCCAAGCGCGGCATTGGTGCGGTCACCATACAAAAGCTACAATTGGCGGCGCGGGCTATGGGCGTGTCGCTAGAAACCGCGACCCGGCAAATTGTTAAAACCGATGAAATTCGCGGCAAAGCCCGTTCGGCACTGCGCGCATTCT
Source organism: Robiginitomaculum sp. (assembly GCA_026982415.1). Taxonomy (GTDB): domain Bacteria; phylum Pseudomonadota; class Alphaproteobacteria; order Caulobacterales; family Maricaulaceae; genus Robiginitomaculum_A. The sequence goes on along the minus strand of JALSHE010000073.1, from coordinate 57,174 downwards.
TGCTCGATATAGACCGCTGGCGGGCGGGCATGGCCGATTTACGCCATACGGAATTGGCAGAAAAAATCCTTGACGAAAGCGGCTATACAGCCATGTGGAAAAACGATTCCGATCCCAAAGCAGACGGGCGGCTCGATAACCTCAAAGAACTGATCCAGGCCATGGGCGAATTTGATACGCTGGAAGGTTATATGGATCATGTCAGCCTAGTGCTGGATATGGAAACCGGCGGGGCGGATGATGACAAAATCAGCCTGATGACTTTGCACGGGGCTAAGGGTCTGGAATTTCCCTTGGTGTTTTTACCGGGCTGGGAAGAGGGGTCGTTTCCGTCGCAAAAATCTTTGGACGAAAGCGGCATGGCAGGCCTCGAAGAAGAACGCCGCTTGGCCTATGTGGGCATAACCCGTGCGCGCGAACGTGCCGAAATATATTTCACCGCCAACCGCCAAATTTACGGCCAATGGCAAGCCAGCATACCTTCGCGGTTTATTGACGAACTGCCGCCCGAACACGTGGAGGTCAAATCCGACACCGGGTATTTCGGCAATCAAAATAGTGCGGCGGGCGGCTATACAAGCGTATCCGAAAGCTTCGTGGATAGCTTTGATGCGGGCTTTAACAAACCACGTTCTGCTGGCTGGCAAAGGTTCCAAAAAAACAAAACCATAGAAGGCACTGCCGTGCGCAAGCCGACCAGAGACAAAGGTGAAAACTTCACAGTCGGCGAGCGTATCTTCCACCAAAAATTCGGCTATGGGCGGATTATGAGTGCCACAGGCAACAAGCTGGACGTAGCTTTTGAGAAGGCGGGAAACAAGAAGGTGCTGGACGGATTTGTGGAGAGATCTTAATTGTGTGTTTTGTATTTCCACCATAACTATCTATATGGATAACAATGCCTTGCAATCACCAGAGCTTTGGCGACCATCAGAGTTCCGTCAATTGCCGCAATGAATTATCGATAAAATATTACAACATCCTGTAGCAATTCGCTACGCCAGTCCTATGATGTGCAAAAACCGGAAGCGTAAAATGAGTGTAGACCAAAATTCAGAAAGACTAAAACGATTGTGGGACTTGGCGCCTATGTTTGTAGAGGGCACGCCCCATGCCAAATTCCTCGGCATGCAATTTGTTGCCATTGATATTGGCCGGGCAACTTTGAGCTTGCCGTTCGACAAGAAATTGGTCGGTGATGTGGACAACGGAATTTTTCACGGCGGGGTGTTGACGGCTCTGTTGGATCAAGCGTCCGGCCTTGCTGCGGTTTCCTCGTTTGAAAGCGCCATGCCTGTTGCTACGTTGGATTTACGCATCGACTATATGCGTGCAGGTAAGCCAGGCAAAACAATTATCGCTGAAGCTCATGCCTATAAAACGACACGCCATATTGCTTTCGTCAGGGCTATTGCTCACGACGGGGATGTGGACGACCCGGTCGCTACGTCTCAAGCCAGCTTTATGACAACGGCTAGAAACTTCAAAGGCACGACAAGCCCTTTAGCCCGCTCCAAGGCGGTCTCTGATCTGCCGCCCGCATCAGATAAAGGGGGTAAACCATGAGTGATTTTCACTTGAACGAAGCCGAAATTGCCGCTGCACTGGACCGCATTCCTTACGCCAAGGAATTGGCCATTCGTCCGCTTTTAATGGGGGATGAGCTGACCTTAATCCTCCCTTACGGCCCGCATATTATTGGTAACCCTATGCTAAGAGCTTTGCACGGTGGAGCGGTGGGCGCATTTTTGGAAACTGCGGCGATCGTACAATTATGGCTGATGGGCGAACCGAAACCTCTGCCCAAACCAATTGGCATTAATCTGGATTATCTGCGGCGCGGAAACCCCAAAGACACCTTCGCCCGTGCCGTGGTCGCAAAGCAAGGCTCAAGGGTCGCTAATGTCCGGGTGCGGGCTTGGCAAGACAGGTATGACGAACCGATTTCCATTCTGCACGGGCATTTTTTATTGGCACCAAAAACAGAGTACAAGCCTGATGAAAAACCCGACAAAAAATAATGTCTGCTGTTACTTCCTCTTCCAAAATATTAACTAGAAAGGCTGTACTCTACGGCGCGCTTCCGATCATGCTAGCCAATGCAGCGGCACCGATTGTTGGTTTTGTAGATACTTGGGTTATCGGCAATTTCGTGGGTCGCGAAGCCCTTGCCAGTATTGGTTTAGGAGCCGTTATTTTCGGTATTTTCTATTGGGGGTTTGGCTTTTTACGCATGAGTACGGGCGGACTATCCGCACAAGCAGACGGAGCGGACGACCAGGGTGCCGTGCAAGCCCATCTGTTTCGCGCCGTGCCTATGGGCTTTGCCATTGGTCTGCTGATTTTCGCATTTCAAGGTTTCCTCATTGGCGGAATCATGCAATTTTTCCCAGCCGAAGCCGCCGTGGATGAAGGGGCGCGTAGCTATCTCCATGCTAGGCTTTGGGGGCTGCCCGCAACCTTGTCGTCTATTGCGCTCATGGGTTGGTTCATCGGGCTGGCTCGCCCTGCCCGTGCGCTGTATATGCAAATTGTGCTCAATTTGATCAACGCACCATTATCTCTCTTATTCGTTGCCAAGTTCGGCTGGGGGCTTTACGGCGTCGGGATAGCTTCGGCTATTGCCGAATGGTGCGGGCTATTTGCCGGGCTTGTTTTGGCGGGGTTTGAAATCAAAAACCGCGGCGGTTTTGATAAAGGCGCGGCAAAGTTATCTACCCTTCTTGATATACCCGCCCTCAAAAAACTAGGCACTGCCAATGGCAATATTTTCATCCGTACAGTCGCCCTTACCCTCGGATTTACGTTTTTTGCCCGCGCCGCCACGGCTCAGGGCACAACTTTTCTGGCTGCGCACACCGTTCTCATGCAGTTCATCACCATGATTGCTCTGGTGCTTGATAGCTTCGCCCATGTGGCCGAAGCTCGGGTTGGCTCTGCATTCGGCGCCCGCGACACCAAACGCTTTGACAGGGCGGTGCGCCTTACCAGCGAATTTTCGTTTGTCTTTGCCGTGTTGTGCGGTCTGGCTGCTTACTTTTTTGGCCCGTTCATTATCGACCAATTGACTACAGATGCCGAAGTCCGTGCCACCGCACGAGCCTATCTCCCATTTTGCGCCCTGGCACCCGTACTTGGTTTTATGGCTTGGCAGCTTGATGGTATCTATATCGGCATAACGCGCACAGCCGCTATGCGCAATGCGGGCGTGGTTGCGGTAATCATATATTTATCCGCCCATTCTTTGCTTGCGCCAAAATTTGGCGGTGCAGGTGTCTGGAGTGCATTTTTGATCTATTATGTAGCAAGAGGGTTAACGATGTTGCCCGCATGGCCGGGAATTCGGCGAGATTTAGCCAGTTTTGGGAGCAAATAGCCCACCATTTGGCTAAAAATATTGTTTTTTGCAAAAAACATCATTTTAGTAAGACTATTTTTAGGAAATCTCGTCTAAATTACCCTCAATATTGTCCCATTTTGGGCCTTAAGGGAATAAAGCATGTCTGCAGACGAAGTTTTAGCATCAAATTTATGGCCGTGGCCGGATCCGCTGCTTAAACGCGACCAGTCAGGGTTGGTATTGTTTGTTAATGCCGCTTTCTTGCAATTATACGGCGGTCGTGTCGAGGATTGGTGCGGAAAACCCCTTGCCGGATGGCCAGAACCTGTTGCGGCAGGCGCACAAAGATTTGAGACCCGTATTGGTGTTGCACCTGGCGAAAATATTTATGATTGGGTTGAAAGCGCTATGGCGGACGGCAATGCTTTAGCGATTGCCCGCAATGTTACGATTTTTATGGCACCTGCAAAGCAACTGGCAGAAAACGTTATTCCGGCTACCCCAGCGACACTAGTAGAACCACCGGTGGCGTCAACGCCTGTTCCGCCCGCCGCTCTGGCGGCGCCGGACATTTCGTCAGAGTTTCAAGACACCCTTAACAAGCGCGCAGACGAATTCGCCTATGATGACAATAAAACCGAACAAGCTACGCCCGCAAGCGCCGTGGTTGCCCCGCCTGTTGCCGATCAAATCAGTATGGAAGCTGCGGCTCAAGAGCCTGTGGATCTTGCGCAACCCCCTAAACCAACGCTTGCTCACGCGGATGAAATTAAAGAAGAGACGCGCATGATGGAGCGTCGTGCGCTACCGATCAAAGACAGCACGACAGTATTGGGCACCAACTGGCGCGACGAAGTAATCGCAAAAGCCGTCGGCGGGCCTGCCCCAGAAAAAGAAACGGCGCAGGATGCATATGACGATAAGGTCGATGGAAGCGCATCAAAACTCGGTGAAGGCCTTCAAATCTTGCTCGCCGAAGACAATGCGATCAACGCTCTTCTTACACGCACTTTATTAGAGGCGGAGGGTGCAGCCGTGGACACTGTGGAAGACGGTGCATTGGCGTTAGAGGCTGTTAACAAGAAAAAATACGACCTAATTTTTATGGATATGCGCATGCCAAATATGGACGGGTTAGAAGCGACGCGTAAAATCCGGGCACTTGGCTCAACTATACCGATCATTGCCCTGACCGCTAATGCTTTTGACGACGACCGAAATGCCTGCTTCGATTCCGGCATGAACGACTTCATGACCAAACCCGTCAGCGCCGAAGAGCTTTCAGAAATAGTGGTGAATTGGACCAAGTCCGACGAAGAGAAGAAACGGGCTAGTTAGCGGTTTCAAAAAAAGCTGGACGGACGTAAATCGTCAACGCATAGTTACTCTTAATTATGCAAAATAAAATCGAAATAGAACCAAATAAAACTGTGTCATGGTCTAGTGCCGTAACCAGTTATTTTAAGCCAAAAATACTGGCTATGCTGGCGCTGGGGTTTGCATCTGGGCTACCGTTCATGATGTATTTCTCCAAGTTATCGCGCTGGTTGACAGATGCTGGTGTGGAAAAAAGCACGATCGGGTTTTTCTACTGGATTGGCCTCGCCTACGCCCTGAAATTCCTATGGGCACCGGTTGTTGACCGTACACGTATTCCATTTCTAACCCGAAAACTGGGGCAACGCAGATCATGGATGATGATTGCAATCTTGGGTACAATTATCGGCTTGGCGCTGATTGCATCATGGCAGATTGAGGCGGGTCTGGGCTTATTGGTTATTGGGGCTTTTGTTCTCACCTATAGCGGAGCCACGCTGGATATATCCGTAGATGCGTGGCGTATCGAATCTGCGCCGAATGATGAACAAGCCAACATGGCAGCCGTCTACCAACTTGGGTACCGGTTTGCAATTATGGCGGCGGGGTTTGCCATGGCGGGTGCGGACGTCATAGGCTGGAATAATATATATTATTTTATGGCAACATTAATGGCATTCAACATAATTGTAATCCTATATATTCGCGAACCGTTTCACGAAAAAAGGCCTGAAAACATCGGGTTGAAAGCTGCGTTTAAAGCCAATGTCATTGACCCATATTTAAGTTTTATTGAACGCTATGGTAAGTGGACACTCATGGTTTTGGCGCTGGTTGCTCTTTACCGACTAAGCGACTTTACCATGGGGGTAATGACCCAACCGTTTTATGCGGACATTGGATATAGTAAAACCCAAGTCGGGTTGATCACGGGTACATTCGGGCCTTGGCCGTTAATTCTTGGTGCTTTTATTAGTGGGTTTAGCTGTGTTCGGTTTGGGCTTATGCGCACGTTGATTGCTGGAGCTGTTCTGACGATTATTACCAATGGAGCCTTTGCCTGGCTAGCAACACAAACGGACGCAAGTAGCATCAAACTCCTGGTGACAATTGGAGCCGATAATATTGCGGCAGGATTTGTTGGCACGGTTTTCATTGCTTACATGTCAAGCTTGGCTAGCCGTAAATTTGCCGCCACCCAATACGCTTTGCTCAGTTCTGCTTACGCGCTGGTATGTAAGTTTATCGCTGGGTTTTCCGGTGTCATTTATGAAGTCATGGGTGCCAAAAACTTCTTTTTACTTACGGCCAGTTACGGTCTCCCTGCCTTAATTCTGATTTTCATTATTATGGCCAAAGCCCCAGATGCCGCTAAGGGCCTTGTTCACAAAGACGAATAAGCGACTTTTTTCAACCACTTTCTCTTGCGCATCGGCTCGTGCCTTGCGAAAGTGCGTGTATGAACAAGCCCGCTAACATAACCGAACACGCAAAGCCCACACCCCAAAAGCCTACACCGATGATGGTGCAGTTTCTTGGTATTAAGCAAGAGGCGGGTGCGGATGTTATTTTGTTTTACCGCATGGGTGATTTTTACGAGATGTTTTTCGACGATGCGGTCAATGCGGCGGCGGCGCTCGATATTGCCCTGACCAAGCGCGGCAAGCACAAGGGCGAGGACATACCCATGTGCGGGGTGCCCGTCCACGCCTCTGAAACTTATTTACAGCGCCTGATCAAAAAAGGTTTTAGAGTCGCGGTTTGCGAACAAACCGAAGACCCCAAGGAGGCCAAAAAGCGCGGCTATAAAGCCGTGGTTCGGCGGGAGATTGTCCGCGTGGTCACCCCCGGCACCTTGACCGAAGACACTTTGCTGGATGCCCGTAGTTCTAATTATATTCTGTCCATCGCCAGTACCCATACTGGCGCTACGGCATTGGCTTGGGCGGATGTATCGGTCGGCAGTTTCGAGGTTTGCGAGATTGACCCAGAGCGCCTAGAAGCAGAACTGTCTGCCCTGGCACCGCGCGAAATCGTGCTATCGGAAACCGCCTACCAATCCCCTGATTATAAAGATGCCCTGGAGACAAGCCGCGCCAGTTTGACCCCAGTAGCCAATGCAAAATTTGATGCCCGTGCAGGCGAGCGGCGGCTCAAGGATCGCTACGGGGTTGGTGCGCTCGACGGGTTTGGCGCCTATTCTAAAGCGGAATTAATGGCCGCAGGCGTACTCCTTGATTATTTGGAGCTAACCCAAGCAGGCGGACCAACCGAACTTAGCCCTCCCAAACAGCGCCGCACGTCCGGATTTTTGGCCATAGACCCGGCCACCCGCGCCAGCATAGAGATTGAACGCACCCAAACGGGCGGGCGTAAAGGCTCGCTCCTCTCCGTCATAGACCGCACGGTCAGCGGGCCGGGCGCACGGGCTTTGGCGGCAAGGCTTTCAAGGCCCTTGGTGGATACGAGCGAGATTAACGCACGGCTGGATGCGGTCGAGTTTTTTGTCTCGGACAGAACCCTCCGCACCACCGTGCGCACTAAATTAAAAAGCGCAGGCGACCCGGCGCGCGCCGCCTCAAGGCTGGTGCTAGGGCGCGGCGGCCCCAGAGATCTCATGGCCGTTGCGGCGGGCTTATTACAAGGCGAGCAGATTAATGCTGATTTCGCCCTCCAGCCCGATTTGGATATACCCCGCAATCTGATGGATGCCCTATCCGCGTTCAGCCTAGCCGACAAACCGGAACTGGCCAAGCTTATCCGCGATATTGGCAAAGCCGTAAAACCCGAAGCCCCTATGCTGGCGCGAGACGGTAATTTCGTCAATGCAGGCTGGCGGCCTGAACTGGATAAACTTTTGAAACTCCGCGACGACAGCCGCCGTATCATTGCGGGTTTGCAAGCGGACTACGCTAAGAAAACCGGGGTGACGGCGCTCAAAATTAAACACAATAATGTGCTGGGCTATTTCATCGAGGTCACCCCCAAGCACGGCGATACCATGCTAGCCGGCCCGCACAAAGACGATTTTATCCACCGCCAGACGCTGGTGAGCGGTGTGCGTTTCACCACCACCGAACTGGTCGACCTGGACGCACAAATCGCACAAGCCGCAGACAAAGCTCTGGCATTGGAATTGGAGATATTCGAAAGCTTACGCGCCCGCATCCACGAGCAAGCGGAACTTATCCGCACGGCGGCAGCGGCGCTGGCCGATCTTGACGTGATGAGCGCATTAGCCCAGTGGGCGGAGGACGCCAAAGCCGTGCGCCCAACTATCAATGATAGTTTGGAATTTCATATCGAAAACGGACGCCATCCGGTGGTCGAAGCCGCATTGAAACGCGACGGCGGTCAAGGCTTCACCGCCAATGATTGTCACCTTGATGCCAGCGGTAAACAAGCGCGGCGCTTAACCCTAATCACTGGCCCCAATATGGCGGGTAAATCGACTTATCTCAGGCAAAACGCCTTAATGTTTGTACTGGCGCAATCGGGTAGTTTCGTGCCCGCGACTAAGGCGCTTATCGGGGTCGCCGATGCGCTGTTTTCCCGGGTCGGGGCGAGCGATGATCTATCTCGTGGTCGCTCGACCTTTATGTTAGAGATGATCGAAACTGCGGCCATACTCAATCAGGCTAGCCAGCGAACATTCGTTATTTTGGACGAGATTGGGCGCGGCACCGCCACCTTTGACGGGCTTTCTATCGCATGGGCGGCGGCGGAACATCTTTACGAAATAAATAAGTCCAGAGCCTTATTTGCAACACACTACCATGAATTAACCGACCTAATGGAAAAATTCCCCCATGCGGGCAATGCGTGTCTGCGTGCCAAGGAGTGGACCAAAGAAGACGGGGAAATTGACCTGGTGTTCTTGCACGATGTAGCAGACGGTGCCGCCGATAAATCCTACGGCGTGCAAGTGGCCAAATTAGCAGGCTTACCCGCCGCCGCCGTAGAGCGTGCCAAAGACGTCTTGGCACGGCTGGAAGCGGACGCCGATAGCGCGGACGCACTCGGCGGCCTGCCGTTATTTTCCGCCCCCAAGCCAGCCCCAAAAGCCAAACCGTCTGCCATTGATAAAGCCGTATCTAGTTTGGACGTGGACGAATTATCACCGCGCGAAGCGTTGGATTTGCTATACGAGCTTAAAACCATTTCCGAGGCAAATTAACATGACCTTGCTTGATCAACTTGCGGTAATTGGGGATGACAAAGCAAAAATTCTCGCCGTGTTGAAAAAGCATCTTGCGGCCAATACCCAAAAAATCCTAAGCGCATTTGAGGCCGGAAAAGTGAGCGCTCTTGATACCGCCGCCGCGACAGCAAAAGCCCACGACGATATTCTTATTGCCCTGTTCGACCACGCCGCCCAAAATTTGTTTTCGGGTGCAGGCCAGATGGTATCTCTGTGCGCTGTCGGCGGCTATGGTCGCGGGGAAATGGCGCCGTTCTCTGATTTGGATTTATTGTTCCTGACATCCCCAAAGGCCGACGAAAAAATCTGTGCAAAAACCACAGAATATATTCTTTATATGCTGTGGGATATGGGACTTAAAGTTGGCCATGCAACACGCTCTCCCAGTCAAAGTATCGAGCTTGGCCGCAAAGACGAAACCGTATTGACCGCCATGTTGGATTTGCGCTTATTGGCGGGGGCAGAAGAGCCGGCGACCAAGCTTGTCGGCTTGCTGGCTAAGGAGCGCAACCGCGCCCGCAAGCGTAGATATATCGCCGTCAAACTTACCGCCCGGGATAACCGTCATGAGCGCGAGGGCAATTCGCGTTATGTGATTGAGCCAAATGTCAAAGAGGGCAAAGGCGGCCTTAGGGATTTGCACGAATTATACTGGATTTCCCTATTCATTTACGGCGGCAAAAGAAAAGAGGCGCCCGTTAACCCCCACGGCGTGACCGCTTATATGCAGCTCGGCTTGCTCAATAGAAAAGCCGCTATACGGTTCAGCGAATCTGCAGAATTCCTGTGGGCGACACGCATACATCTTCATATGCTCGGCGGGCGGGCTACCGAAATATTAAGCTTTGACAAACAAGCTGAATTAGCCAAACGCATGGGGGCGCTTGGCTCTACGCCCGAAGAACGGGTCGGCACATTCATGCATGCTTATTTCAATACTACCCGCGAGGTTGGCGCTTTGACCCGCATTGCCTGCGCCAAATTGGAAGCCGAAAGCCAATTGCTTTTGCCACAGGGTCTGGACAGATTTTTACCTACATCCCGGCGCGGCCTCAAAGAGCCAGGTTTTGTTTTGGAACACGGGCGGCTTAATTTCACAGCGGCGGCACGGCTAAAGACGCGGCCAATTTTGACGCTGCATTTGTTCCGTATAGCGGGGGCGCGCAATCTAGACATTCACCCAAACGCCTTCCAAGCCCTGCTCGCAAATCGTCACCGCATAGACGACAGCTTTCGTCAAGACCCGGACATTGCTCAGGTGTTTTACAAAATACTGTTAGAGAGCAAAGCTCCCGCCGCGATATTACGCACTATGAACGAGGCCGGGATATTGGGTGCCTACCTGCCTGAATTTGGCGAGATTGTTGGCCGCACCCAGTTCAACATGCACCATGCCTATACGGTGGACGAACATACGATTTCTCTGGTGCAATTCCTTCACGACATAGAGAGCGGCGAATGCGAGCGTGAACATCCTTTGGCCAGTAGTTTTATCAAAGACTGGAACACCCGCACACGGTTGTTGGTCTATCTGGCCTGTCTGTTTCACGATGTCGGCAAGGCCGAGGGTGACCAGTGCGAAGACGGAGCAAGGCTAACCACCGAAGCGGGCTTGCGGCTCGGCTTGCCGGACGCCGATATTGAAACTATATCTTGGTTAGTGCGCAATCATTTATCTATGAGCGAGACGGCCCAGCGCCGCGATATAACCGATGCGGACACGGTCGAAACCTTTGCGCGCACGGTTGGCTCCTTGAAGCGCCTGCAAATGCTAACGGTGCTTACGGTTGTGGATATTCGCGCCGTCGGGCCGGGTATATGGAATGACTGGAAGGGCGAACTTTTGCGCCAGCTTTATTTTGGTGCCCGCAAAATTTTGATGGGCATGGGCACGAATGAGGATAGCGCAGAGAACGAACAGGACGTGATACTGGCGCGCTTGTCCAAAAAGGCAAAACAGAAAACCCATTTTATCCGCACCAAATTAGACCGCCCCAAAGACATCACAGAGCTTTGGGTGCTAACCCAAGACCGCCCACATTTATTCGCTGATTTAGCGGGTGCCATAGCGCTTTGCGGCGCGTCCATTATTGGTGCGAAATTGCACACGGCTGACGATGGTCGCGTGTTCAACCGCTTCTATTTGCAAAATGCGGAAGGGCTAGCATTTGGCCGTAATAACGAGCTGCGGTTACGAGATTTAGAAGCCAAAACCTTGTTGGCCGCTAAGGGAGATCTTGATATAAAAACCGTTGCTCCCAGCTCTATATCTAGCCGCGCCCAAGCCATCCCCGTGCATCCGCGTGTTTCCATTTTGCAAAAGGACAAACAAGAATTTATTATAGAGGTTGAGGGTCGTGACCGTTCCGGGCTTTTGCATGCTTTGGCGCTTGTTTTGGCCGACCATAAACTGTCCGTCCGCTCCGCCCATATTGAAGTCATCGGCCCCAAAGCTATTGATGTGTTTTACGTCACTCCCGCACCGGGAAATCCGCCAGATGAAAACAGTTTGCGCAAGGGCCTGCTTGCTGTATTCGCGGGGCAGGAGTAAACACGTCCATGAAACTGATTAAATCCACAGCCATTATTGGCGCATTGACTTTGGTGAGCCGGGTGCTGGGTTTGGTGCGCGATACTTTGTCTGCGAGTTATTTGGGCGCGGGGCCTATCAATGATGCGTTGGTCACCGCCTATAAAATACCCAATACGTTTCGCCGTATTTTCGCCGAGGGTGCCTTTAACTCCGCTTTCGTACCGCTCTATGCAAGGCGCATAGAAGAAGACGGCGAGGCGGGAGCAGACCAATTTGCCAGCCAAGCCTTTGCCGGGCTATTGTTTATAGTCGCAATTTTGGTGGTCATATTTGAACTTACCATGCCGTGGACTTTGAACCTGTTTGGTGCAGGATTGGGGCGTGAAGCCAATATAGATACGGGCTTTGGCGGCACTATATCCACCTACGGCTTGGCGGTTATCGGTGCGCGGTTGACCATGCCTTATCTCTTATTGATTTCCTTGACGGCGATGTTTTCGGGTATCCTCAACACACGCCACCGCTTCGCCGCCGCCGCCTTTGCGCCCGTCCTTTTGAATGTCGTCCTGATCGGGATTTTTACCGCCATGATGAAAGCTGATTGGCACCAAGCGCAATTGGTAATTTTTCTGTGTATTGGTATGAGTTTTTCGGGCATTTTACAATTGTCCATGATTGTCTGGGCGTGCCGCAAGGCCGGGGTACGGATTAAGCTTATGCGCCCGCGCATGACGCCGGGCATGAAGCGTCTTCTCACATTAGGCATCCCCGGCATGCTCGCCGCAGGCATCACCCACATTAACATTATGGTCAGCCACAACATTTCCACCATGCAAGCTAGCGGGGCTTCGTGGCTCAATTACGCAGATAGACTTTATCAATTACCCCTCGGCATGATCGGGATTGCTATGGGGGTAGCCCTCTTGCCCGCCTTGTCCAGACGCCTGCGCAGTGGTGACGAACAAGGTGCAAAAACATCTCTGAACCGCGCTATGGAAATCGCCGCATTCCTGACACTGCCCGCTGCCGTCGCCTTGGCAACCATGCCAGAGTTTCTAGTTAGCGGCCTGTTTGAGCGCGGGGCATTTGACGCGGCGGACACAAAAGCCACTGGCACGGCGCTGCGGATGTTTGCCATTGGCCTACCCGCATTCGTGCTAATCAAAGTTCTAACGCCCGCATTTTTTGCCCGCGAGAACACCAAAACGCCGATGTTTTACGCCGGGATTTCCGCCGTCATCAATCTTGTGTTCGGCTATATCCTGTTCCTACAAGTCGGGTTTTGGGGTCTGGCTCTGGCCACCTCCTTTGCGGGTTGGGTTAATGTATTTTTCTTAACCCGCACCTTGCTCCGCGATGAAAGCTTTGTCCCGGACACACGCTTATTAAGCCGCCTGCCGCGCATTGCCCTCGCCAGCTTCATCATGGGCATCGCGACTTGGTGGCTAGCAACTTATTTCACCCCTATGCTCGACGGAAGCATTATCAAAAATTATTCTCTACTGGTTCTCGTCTCTGGACTAGGGTTTGTGCTTTACGCCGTCTCTGCATTGGTGTTTAAAGCCTACGGAATTTCAGACCTGCGTAATGCGCTTAAGAAATAATGGAAACATGATGGAAAAAGATCAAAACTATTCTGGCCCAAGCCGTGTGTTTTCAGGCATGCAGCCAACGGGGGCCTTGCATCTTGGGAATTATCTGGGGGCGCTCACCAAGTTCGTAGATTTGCAAGACGAGCATGAGTGCGTGTTTTGTATAGTTGATTTACATGCGGTGACGGTATTTCAAGACCCGAAGCAACTTGCATCCCAAACCCGCGAAATCGCTGCCGCCTATCTAGCGGCGGGTGTTGACCCGGACAAAGCCATTATTTATCCCCAAGCCCAAGTGGCGGCGCACACTGAGCTGGCTTGGTTTTTCAACTGTGTTGCTCGTGTCGGCTGGTTGTCGCGCATGACCCAGTTCAAAGACAAAGCCGGGAAAAATTCAGAGCGAGTTTCGGTGGGGCTATATGCCTATCCCGTCTTGCAGGCCGCAGATATTCTGGCGTTCAAAGCCACCCATGTTCCGGTCGGCGAAGACCAGAAACAGCATTTGGAATTGTCCCGCGACATCGCGCAAAAGTTCAATAATGATTTCGGCGTGCCCGGATTTTTCCCCTTGCCTGAGCCTCTTATAAAAGGCCCCGGCGCCCGGATTATGTCGCTGCGGGACGGCACCAAGAAAATGTCCAAGTCCGACCCGTCTGATAATTCGCGTATTAACCTGACGGACGACGCCGATACAATTGCCAAAAAATTTCGCAAAGCCCGCACGGATGCAGGCATGGTGCCAGACAATGTGGGCGAGCTTGCAGACCGTCCCGAGGTCAAAAACCTGGTCGGCATTTACGCGGCGCTTTCGGGCATGTCAGACCAACAAGTATTGGACGAATACGGCGGTCAAGGCTTTGGCGTGTTCAAGCCTGCGCTGGCGGATTTGGCCGTAGAGCATCTGCGACCAATTAGCACACGCCTCAATAACTATCTTGATAATCCGGACGAAGTTGACGTCGTCCTGAGACGCGGTGCAGAAAAAGCCGCAGAAATTTCAGCACCCATCATGGACGATGTCCGCAAAGTGATGGGCTTTTGGGGAGCATAAAATATGACTATCGGAAAAATCCTGGGCTATCCGGCAATTGTTCTCGTCGTCTTGACCGCATTGGCTACGGCCTATTTGGTGTTTTCGGACAAGGAAACTGCGCACCCGAATATAAGGGTTGAAAACGCCACTATTCGTCCGCCTGCCCCCGGGCAAACCACCGCCGCCGCTTATTTCGATATTGTCAACGACGGCGGCGCGAACGAATTATTATCTGCCGCCAGCCCCATAAGCCAGAAGGTCGAGCTTCACACCCATCTGCACGAAGACGGCATGATGAAAATGCGCATGGTTAAATCTGTTAAAGTTTTGCCTAAGCAAACTACCAAGTTCGAGCGCGGCGGCTTACATGTGATGCTGTTTAATGCCGATATCCAGGCAGGTGCAAAACAAATTCCCCTAACCCTAACCTTCGCCAGACCTCCGGTATATGTGCCTGCGAGAAAAGATGCTGGGGGCAAAAAAATAAACGTGCCAGAAATTTACACAATCACAGTTTTGGCCGATGTTGAAGGGTAAATTCCCCATTCTACCCCCTCACCCGGCGCAAAAGCGCCGACCTCTCCCCAAAGGAGAGGTGAGAAAACTGCGTTTTCTTTGATGACGAAATTCAAGCCCGCGTCTCCTCTCCCATAGGGAGAGGAACAAGGTGAGGGGTAAGTTGTCTTAGGAAAAATCTAAGGCACCAGAGCTTTACCCTCTTTCTTCAATTTGTCGATTTCTGCAATGACTTCACGAAAATAAACTTCGCGGTTACGCGTATCCAAATATTTTTGCCCGCCTTTATCAGGCGGTTTACTGGCCGTATCTTGCAAGGCAGCTTTGCGGTAATCTAGATCTGCGCGGGCAAGCATAAAAAGGGCAAAGCGGTCTGCCTCCCGTTCCAATTTTTCTGATGGTTCTTTGTCTGCATGGTTTAATGCAATATGAGCAAGTTCGTGGGCTATAATTAAGGCAAGAGAAAGGTCATCAACCTTATTCAACAATGATGGGGTTACAAAAATGCCTTCTCCATCCGTCCAGGCATTTGGTTCTTTATTATAGCTCAACTCCAAAGTACCCGTGCAAGCGGCATCTTGAAAACGTACAGAATATAACCATGCATTTTCATAAGTCAGACCCCAATTAAATTGCGCAACTGGCCGCATAAGCTGAGGATAGTCAGATAGATTATGTGCTAAAATTCCGTTATAAAATGTGGCTGAAGGACATATCTCTGCACTTGATACTTTGATCGGACTAGCCACCCTATACAGTCGGATTTTCATGTCTTTATAAATGTCTAATTGTTGACGAAATGTCAGAGATTGGGGTGTGCTGGCGCAACTGGCCAAGAGCAATGCCCCAAAGAATATCACCAAATTATTTCGCATAATGCGGTGTTTTCCCTGGCAAATAGTTCGGCACTAATTCTGCGTCTGCCGCCCGCTTGGCCTCTACTTCTGCGACCGTCATGCGGATTGCCAGCAACCTTTGCGGCGTTACCGGATGGGTTTTTTCGCGGACTATGCTTTTGGGATATTGAACCCCTAGCCTGCGCCAGAAGTCTTCTACCCCGTCCAGATTATAGCCCGCCCGCGCCATATAATATAGGCCGACATAGTCAGCCTCGCTTTCAAACGGTCTTGTGGTGCGGGTCGCCAAGCCGGAAATTACCGTGTTCCAAACGGCTTTGGGGACATGCCGCATGGTGTTGTGCGCCAATTCGTGCCCGATTATCAAAGCCAGTTCGTCGTCACTGACCGCAAAATCCATCATTGCGGTGGTGACAATAACCGCCCGGCCATTGGCATAGGCATTGACCGCGCCGGACATTTTCAACACCACTGCGTAATCACAGATTTGGTCTGCTTTGACGGACATATGCATGTCTTGTCCGCCCCGGCGAATATGTAGGCTGTCCGTATTTTTAAAACTCTTATCAGTGGCGGAAATCGGCTTGTCCTTATCCCCGATTAAAACATCGCCGCGCTTAATGCCTACTGTGTCTGCCGCACTGCCGCCCCGCACAAATAGTACAGTATGGGTATCTCCTGCCGCTAGCCGCCGGGCGGCGGCGTCTCGCAAATGCTTGGGGTAGGTTTTTTTAGTGTGGGTAATGATGCCGAAATCTGCGCGAGTTTTAGCGCACAATTCGGCATTGGCCGCAAGGATAGGTGCGCTGACGTTGTCGAGACGTTTGCGCATTTTTAAGTATCTGGCGAAGGCTTCGGTTTCTTGGTTTTTTGCTTCAATATCAAGTTGGGAAGTAGACGGAACGGGCAAGCGGGTTTCAACTGTGGCGCAGGCTGTCAGTATGCAAATACCGCCGACAACGCTTAAAACCCTACGCATCATAACCAACCGCCATCAAATACAAACCATCTGGCGGAGCGACGGGACTACACGCGGTGCGGTCGCGGGCGGCCAAGGCATCAATTACGCTTTGGGCGTTTAATTTGCCCATGCCGACCTCGACCAATGTTCCGGTGATTGAGCGGATTTGGCGGTGCAGGAACGATCTGGCTTTGGCGTGGATATGGATTTCTGCGCCTACGCGCATGACTGCCAATTCGTCCAGAGTTTTGACCGGGGATTTCGACTGGCACCTTTTGTCGCGAAAAGTGGTGAAATCGTGTTCGCCGAGCAAACCGCCCGCCGCATGGTGCATGATGTCCGCATCGAGTTTAACGGGCAAGCGCCAAACCCGGCCTTTATCCAAAGCCAGTTTCGGCCGGCGGTCTATGACCCGGTAAAGGTATGTGCGAGATGTGGCATCGAAGCGGGCATGAAATTCATCGCTAACAGCCTGCACATCCAATATGGTAATCGGGTGATCGGCGAGATGATAGTTCAGCCCGTCGCGGACTTTGTCTTCTCTTATGCCTTTGACTAAATCCACATGGGCAACTTGCCCCAGCGCATGTACACCGCTATCGGTACGCCCCGCACCGAACAGCGTTGGGAGTTTTCCGTCGAGGGCTTGGCAGGCTTCTTCTATTGCTTGCTGAACACTCGGTTGATCCTTTTGCCGTTGCCAGCCAAAATACGGGCTACCGTCATATTCTATGGTTAGTTTATAGCGGGTCATGTTAACTTTGTGTCTGTCGCAACAGGCCGCCCGCGCAGATAATCGCTGGCGTCCATAGCGGATTTCCCGGCGGGTTGCAGGCGCAATAAACGCAGAGCGCCCGCGCCAGTCGCTATCAATAATTTACCGTCCAAAACCGCTCCCGGTTCGTCGTTCCCATCTTCGACCCGAGCCAAATGTATCTTGACTCGTTCATTCCCTTTGCGCCCCGGTAACGCGCACCAAGCCCCCGGAAACGGCGATAGGCCGCGTATTTGATATTCTAAGTCTTGGGCAGGCTTGCTCCAATCCAACCGCGCTTCGGCTTTATCTATTTTGGCCGCATAAATCACTTCGCCCTGTTGCTCTGTGGGCACCAAGCCGCCGCGCCCTAAGGCCGCTAAAGTTTGCGGCCAAAGCCCCGCCCCTATGCGCGACATACGTTCTGAGAGTGTCGCGGCGTTATCATCGTCTTGAATAGTAATAAGTTCCGACATCAAAATCGGTCCCGTATCCAGCCCTGCGCCCATTTGCATAATCTGCGCCGCCGTTTCCGTGTCGCCCGCCATAATCGCCCGCTGTACGGGGGCGGCACCGCGCCAACGAGGCAGTTTAGAGCCGTGTAAATTCAGGCAGCCATAGCGGGTCGCGGCCAAAGCTCGCTTCGGCAATATTTGTCCGTAAGCCACCACACAAGCCACATCTGCGTTCAAATTTTCCAGCGCATCTATCACACGAGGTTTACGAAAACTTTCGGGTGTCTCTACCGGAATACCCATAATCTCTGCGAATTGGTGAACTGGGCTTTTGGTTAGAGTTTTGCCGCGACCAGCCCGGCGCGGCGGTTGGGTGTAAACCCGCACCACATCATAACCTGCCGCCAAAATTTCAGAAAGCGACGGCACGGCAAATTCCGGTGTACCCATAAAGACGATGCGCAAACTCATTACGCGTCTTCTTTTAATTTTTCTGCCTTTTGAACTTTCTTGACGGCGCGTTTACGTTTTAGGCGCGATAGATAATCTATGAACAAGACCCCGTTTAGATGATCCATTTCGTGCTGGATACACACGGCATATAAGCCTTCGGCCCATTCAACCACTTCCTTGCCGTTATAATCAAGATAACGCAATTTCACCCGTATAGAACGCTCGACCTCGTCGAATACGTCGGGCACCGAGAGACAACCTTCTTCATAAGGTTTTTGTTCTTCGACCAGTTCGAGAATTTCTGGGTTGATAAAATATTGCGGATTGGGTTCCCGACCTTCTCCGTCTTCCGTATCTTCACTGTTCCCGTTTTTGGCATTAGACTTTCCCAAGTCCATAACAATAATATTGAGCGGCACACCAACTTGCACAGCCGCCAAGCCGATGCCGGGCGCGTCGTACATGGTTTCCAGCATATCATCCATGAGCTTACGCGTCTCGTCCGTGACCTCAGTCACGGGTTTAGAGCGCTGTTTCAGCACTGGATTAGGCACGGTCAATATAGGTCGAATGGTCATGGACTTGATGTAGGTTGCCGCCAAGCTTTCGTCAAGCTTTCCTAAAGCCTTCCGCTAGCTTTCCTCAGGTTTTACTCTGCGAAACCAACCAACTAATTTATTGTTCATTACAGCGCAATAGGTTCTACCCTTGGGGGTAGTGAAATAAGACTCTTTTTCTGGAGCGTTTATTTGGGGCTGTGGACAATTAGGGCGGTTTATGTTTTTCTGGTTTTGCGCTATTATTGTTGCCAGATTTTACATCAGAGTTGGCACTGTTTTCTAGTGGCATTTGCTTGTTTTGATGGGGTGGGGGTTGCGGCGCAGAGCTGTGTTTACTGGTATCTACATGGATGTTCTTATGGCGCTGCCCATGGTTAGGCGGTATATAATCATCGGTCAGTTCGTGAGGCCAAAACACTGGGGGCGTGAGGACGCGAGCTAGGCGAGGCCAAAACACCGGGGCTATTTTGTAGGACGAATTTTGCACATATTTGCTCGATACTTCCATGGCCGGCTTAAAAAACAATTCTGATAGGTTTGGCAGGGCGAATTGCTTGTCTAGTTTTTGACCTCTTGGCTTTGGAGGCTTGTTCTGAGCCTTGCTGGCTTGTTGCCAAGGGTTTTCTTTTGATTTTGGCGCTGAAATTGCCGTGCGGGGCGCAATACCGGACAGCACGTCATATTTGTGCTGCCAGCGGTTTATTGCGGCCTCACCAATCACAGAACGTACCCAGACCCGCCGCCGCGCACAGGCCAGAATCCATGCTCTTATGCGCAGGTTTTGGTTAAAATTATACCCTTCGCCCAGTTGCCGGATCAGCCGCCCCATCAGAAGTGCATTTTGCACCGAAGCGTCATTGGCAATACCGTACACGTCCAGCCCAGCTATCAGCCGCCGCACCAACTCAAACAAAGACGCCAAATTCAGCAGGCCAGGCGGGCTAAGTTTATTTATTGCACACATATCAAGTTTCATAGCCTCAGCATAAACCCAGCAATGAAACCATGGATAAGTTTTCTCAAACCTTTGAAATTTACGGATGAGTGCGGGAAATTTAAGGGCTATAGACAATCCAATTCAAAATCTTACTCGGAAGCTTCTCTTAACATTGGTTAAAACAAAAATTTACAAACCTTGCCGTCCCTGACCATGCATTCTTTGTGAGCTGGTTTTTTACCCGTTAGTTTTTGCATAAGACTTAAGTCAACCTCGCAAACCATTTCACATTTTTCTGCCAATTTATGAAACACGCAATTATGTGCGGTAATTTCATTACGGGCGCTCCGCTGGGCGTCATAACCCAATTCGCGCAGAATAGCTGCGAGGCTTTCTAGCGTGTCAGCCGCAGGTGTTTTCCCGCGAACCGGTTTTGGCATTTTATGGGCTAGGTCTTCTGCCAATGATATTCCCAAGCCCTGCATTTGTTTTTTAAACTGCTTTTCATCAAGTGTGTCCTTCAGCATTATGATCATTTTTTCCGAGAAAAGCGCATAATGGCGCGCAAATAGCTCGCGACCCTCCCTGGAAATTTCGTAGCTATAGGTCGGGCGACCTCTGGACTTTTTTCGGCTGATGTCAGGCTCTACGATTTGCACATACCCACCTTGTTGCAAGTTTAATATATGCTGCCGCGCTGCCGTTTTCGTTACACCGATTTGCACAGCTATTTCGTCGATCGACAATGCCTCAGCACTTCGCATCAGGGCATGCAATAAATTTGTCTGGGTTTGACCGACAAATGGCAATGTTGTGGACATGGGTTTCTCCTAGGGAGTGCTATATAGCATAAATATCTATAATGTATATATACTATTATAAACATATTATTATGTTTATAATTGACATAATAATCTTTTCATGCCAATTGACTTCAACAGTTTAAATGAAAAAGGAAAAACAATGAAAACTTACTTGATCCCAATGCTGATGACGGCAGCAATAAGTATCTCGGCTTGTGAAACGGGCTACGGCGAAAGCGCGTCAAATAAGGCGGAAGCAAAAAAAGAAGCAAATATGGAGATCGCTCAATCCCCAGCAGATTTAAACGATCTGGAAATTGCTCATGTTGCCTACACGGCAGATAATATTGATATTCGTTATGCTAATATTGCCCTCAAGCGATCCTCCAATCCGGACATTCATGCTTTTGCCCAAACTATGATCCGGGATCATAAGGCTGTAAACGAACTTGCTTTGGCGCTTTTGGATAAGTTGGGGGCTAGTGCACAGGATAACTTTCTGAGCCAAACGCTCAATAAAAACGCAGAGCCAATCATAGCCAAGCTGGAGAGTCTGAGCGGCAAAGAGTTCGACATTTATTATGCCAGCAATGAGCTTGCTTATCATAAGGCAGTCAATGATTTGGTAGAAAATTCATTTATCCCCAACATTGAAAATGCGGAAGTAAAAGAATTGTTCGAAGTGGGGCTTGGGATTTTCAAAGGTCACCAAGAGCATGCGCAAATGACGGTCAATAAGCTAGGTAAATAAGGAAAGCCCATGCGAATTATCATATATTTTGCCTTGACGTTGGCCGTCACCGGGGTCGCGGTTTGCGCGCCCGGTTCAGCCGGCGCCGAACAACCTCCCGCACAACCAGTCTCTCAACAAGCGCTCGTTGAAGTTAGCGCCCATATTATCGAAATTCACAAGATGAGGTTTCAAACGAAACTGCTTAATGTTAAAATAGGCGACACCGTTACCTGGACTAACAAAGACATCGTTCCGCACACAGCCACAGCAAGTGACAAAAGCTGGAATTCTGGGCGCTTAAACAAAGGTGAAAGCTTCACCCTGACCATTACTAACCAAACCAAGCTGGATTATTTTTGTATATACCACCGACAGATGCAAGCAAAGCTGGTTATTGGGATAACACAATAATCTCAACCAAAACAGGACAACGATATGAGTGCGCTCAAGAAACACACCTTGGATATAGCTAACTTAAACTTAGCAAAACCTGATAGGTCTGAAGCAGAAGCAGCCGTGCGGACACTGTTGGCATGGGCGGGGGATGATCCGACGCGCGAAGGTTTGCTGGATACACCAAAGAGGGTGACGAAAGCCTTTGGTGAATGGTTTGGCGGCTATGATCAGGACGCAGCCGAAATATTAAGCCGTGTATTCGCAGATGTGAGCGGTTATGATGATATGGTGCTGTTGCGCTCTATTGATGTAAAGTCCCACTGCGAGCACCATATGGCGCCTTTCATTGGTACGGCGCACATAGCCTATTTACCTAAGGGGGGCGTTGTCGGCATATCGAAGATTGCACGGCTCGTAGATATGTATGCCAAGCGTTTACAGACCCAGGAAAATCTCACGGCGCAAATCGTCGCTGCCCTTGATACTCATCTTAAATCCCGGGGCTGTGCAATCATCATTGAAGCCGTCCACCAATGTATGACAACGCGTGGGGCGCAGCACCCAAATGTAAGTACAATAACGACAAAATTCACAGGTAAATTTGTTACGGATATATCTTTGCGAGACAAGTTTTTGGCCTTTGCACATCCTTAATATGGCAAGGATGAAATCAACCCTACACTTGCAATCAACTCTCTAGACACTATAGATACGCCATGACGTGGATACATTATTTATTGCTGGCGCTCATTCAGGGAATAACGGAATTTTTGCCGGTTTCCAGTTCCGCCCATTTGATCTTGCCAGCCAAGGTTTTGCACTGGCCAGACCAAGGGCCACTCATTGACTTGATGGCGCATTTAGGATCATTGGGTGCGGTGATTTTGTATTACCGCACGGATGTCAAGCGGATGGTCGCGGGCGGGTTTGATTTGGTCAGTTTTAATCTGGATCGCCAATCCAGCAAGCAAGCACAATTGGCTTTGTTTGTTTTACTGGCCACGCCGCCTGCGTTAATTGTCGGTTTTACCATGAGCATGGTCGGCTTGGACGAAGCGGTACGCTCGCCCGTCATTATTGCCTGGGCGATGATCGGGTTTGGCATCATATTATGGTTGGCCGACATATGGGGCAAGCGGGTTAAAACCATCGAAAGTATGAACTGGAAGGCGGCCATGTTTATTGGCTTTGCGCAGGTGTTGGCTTTTATTCCGGGGACATCGCGCTCAGGCATAACCATGACAGCTGCGCGCGCACTTGGTTTTACCCGCTCTGAATCGGCGCGGTTCTCCATGTTGATGGCCATTCCAATTATTTTGGCTGGCGGATCATATGCTTTTCTAAAATTGATGAAAGACGGTAATACAGGCGAAGGTGCGGCGAAGTTAACGGACGGGCTTATTGTGGCCGGGCTTTCATTTGTCGCCGCATATTTCGCGATAACCATTTTTATGAAGCTGATAGAGCGAATTAGCTTCTTGCCGTTTATGTTGTACCGCCTCGCATTAGGGTCGATTCTTCTATGGTGGTTATCACAGGGCGCTGGTTCATAGACTTTAAATTTTCAAATGCCCCGTTTTAACATAGAGCAAGCTGTCCTCTACGGCGCGTGGTTGGTGACCGTGACCTGCGGGAATGCGTAGCCAAGCACCGGGGCGGTGGTCACCAAATTCGTCGACAAACCTGCCCTCCAGAACATAAATTTCTAACCCGCCGGCAAAACGCATAGGCTTAAGCTTCAGCCCGGCTGGCCAATGCACGAGTGCCACATGTTCATGGGGGCTTTCGAACAGGCTTAAGGTTTTGGTGCCGCACGCTACGGTCTGCCAATTGGCGTTGGCACAAGACGTGTCTATGCGGACGACCTTGCGATCAAATATATGCATTTGGCCAAGCTTGACGAATATCTTGGCGCCGTCTTTTGAAAACGGCGCATGGGTGGCACCAGGCGGATTGCGCACATACCAGCCCTTTGGATAGTCGCCGCTTTCGTCGGAAAGGGTTCCGTCCAACACCAAAAACTCTTCACCGCCGCTGTGGGTGTGCTCGGGAAAAACTGCCCCCGCCGCATACCGGACAACCGACGTGGTGCGCGATACATGCTCACCGCTTTTCTCTTTTTTATGGGCGCATTCCAGTAATTTTCGGGTAACACTAGGCTCTGGTGATAACATCCAACACAGTTCCTCTGTAACCGCAGATGCGGGCAGCCGCAAATCTGTGTTGAGGTTGGTCAAAGCCTGTTCGCGGCATTTGCTCTGGGCGGCTTGCGTTTGTGGGTTTTGAGGTAGTGTGTGTAAATTGGTATTCATCATCGGTTTCCTAGAATGTTTGCGGTGTTAACTTTGCTGTATTCATAACTCTGTCCAATTATAACGTCACCGTGTTAGCTTTGGTTCGCTTTGGTCTCTCAGGGTAAAACCACAGGGAAAACCATCGGGGTAAAATCAAATGTAGCTTGCTCTTGCCATTGTCCGTAAAGCGCTATATCTACCTACTAATAGGTAGTCAAGCATATTTATGAGATTTATGCTTATGGGACATATGTTTTTGGGAAATAATATTGGTGGCGCTTCTGCATTCACCGCATTATGGTACAAAAAATCAGGAGACCTTCATGGCGAACAGCCATATATCAGAACAGGCTAGCACCGCATTAAGTGACAAGTCTCTATGTTGTCCTTTAAGTGATACGGCGCGCAAAATCGCCGATACATTCCAAAACTTGGTGATGGTGCGCGGCTTTAATGCGGTGTCCTACGGCGACTTGGCTAAAGAGCTTGGTATCCGCACCGCGTCTATACATTATCACTTTCCGACTAAGGCCGAGCTGGGCGCAACCGTCTTGACCCGCTACCGGGATAACACCATGAATGCGTGGCAAGACATAGATGCGGGCGACCCCGAGAGCAACACCCCTGAAATCTATAAAAAGGCCTATGAAAGTTTTATGGCGCCGATCCGCCCGGTGCGTGACATGCAGGGTGTGTCTTGTCTGTTCGGCGTTCTTGGTGCCACCTACGAAACCCTGTGCCCCAACATACAAGGTATACTCGCCAGTTTTTTTGTCGAGCAAGAAGTCTGGCTTGCGCGGGTGTTTAAAGGCGGACGCGATGCAGGTGTCTTTCATTTTCCAGGCACAGCTACAAGCTTCGCCAAACTCTACACCTCAGCCCTACAAGGCGCCATGTTGATAAAAAAATCCACAGGAAAGCCCGAGCATTTCGATGCAGTGATCGAGCAATTGGAGGGCATGCTATTTGGAGTTGGTCGGACGTAAGTAGGAAGGCGGTCTAATGTTAAAAGGAGAGATTGGCACACTGATAGAGAATGTAGTATCAGCAGAAATAGAATCTGGTATTATCAGCACATGGCGATAGTACGGTTTATTACAGTGTTGGCGACTATAGTGACGGCGTTCATACTACATGAGCTATATTCTGAAAAGACATTCTCTTCATTTCCGTTTTTGGCGAGTGAAACTGGATGGTGGTTAATGGGAGTGTTTTTGATCGCCTATGTTGTGGTTGTTGAAAGAAAAAACTTATCATCGGTCGGTATTCGAAGCATTTCGCGGTCAACCTTTTCAACTGCAGCAATCGGCTTCACACTCGCTCTTTTGGGCGTAGCGACTTTTGGCTTAATTGCTCAATTCACAGGCCTCGACCCCACAAGCACCGAAGAGCGATTAAACGAAGCTGCAACGGCTCCGTGGTGGTGGCTGTTTTTCGTCTTCCTACGTGCGGGCGTTATCGAAGAGCTAATCTTTCGAGACTGTTCAAAATTCTGTGTCAGGTTACACATTTAGATGTCCAGTATTTCATCTAAACGTCCGTCGAAGTATATGGCGAGTTGGGATAAGGTCAAGTTCCAGTTTTGAATTGGCATCGTCCATTTTTTCGTCATGTTTTTTATGCCTACGAATAGGAGCTTAAGCAGGCTGTTTTCATTCGGGAAAGCGCCTTTGGTTTTGGTCAATTTTCGGAACTGGCGATGCACAGCTTCGACGGCATTTGTGGTGTAGATGACCTTGCGGATCGGTGCGGAGTATTTAAAATATACCGACAGGTGCCCCCACTTCTTGCGCCAGGAACGAATGACGATTGGGTAGCGCTCGCCCCATTTTTCCTCCAGCTTATCAAGGGCTATTTCTGCCAAGTCTTTGGTCTCGGCTTTGTAGACCAGCTTGAGGTCGGCCATAAATTCCTTGTGGTTTTTAGAGCCAACATAGCGCAGTGAATTGCGAATTTGGTGAATAATACAGAGCTGCACCTCGGTGTCCGGGAAGATGGCGTTGATGGCATCGGGGAAGCCAGACAATCCGTCTACGCAGGCGATTAAAATGTCTTCTACGCCCCGGTTATTGATGTCTGTGAGCACCGAGAGCCAGAAGTTAGCACCTTCGGTATCAGAGGTATATAAGCCCAATATCTCCTTTGTACCGTCGATTTTAAGCCCGAGAACGGTGTAAATGGCCTTCGATCTATAGTGTCCGTCTTCGCGTACCTTGTAGTGTATGGCGTCGAGCCAGACGAACGGATAGACGCTCTCCAGTGGACGGTTCTGCCATTCCTTGAGCTTGGGGATTATCTTGTCGGTGACAGCACTGATGGTCGCCGTATAAACATTGATACCGTATATCTCTTCGATGTGGCCGGAGATATCCGAATAGCTCGACCCCAGAGCATAGAGAGATAAAATTTTACGCTCGATCTCGTCAGACATATGGGTCTGGTGTTTCTTGACCAGCTGCGGCTCAAAGCTGCCCGAACGGTCACGGGGCGTGTCTAGCGAGAAACTGCCAGAGGTGGACTTGATGGTCTTGCTGGTGCTACCGTTCTTACGATTGGTGGTTTGCTCGCCCGCAATGTGTGCTTCCAGTTCAGCCGCCAGAGCGGCCTCGGTTAGCTGCTTGATCAACGGCGTTAATATCCCGCCCTTGCCAGAAAGAGGCTGGCCAGCTTGTAAGGATTTAAGAGCGTCGTCAAAATCGAAGCCCATGGGCTTGCTTGGTAATTTGGTCATAATAGTCATTCCTGTTTTTAATAAACTTACTGGAATGGCACAGAATTTTAAACACTATCAATCTTTCGTGGATTCGTGATCTCAAGAGCAATCGACTTAGGTGCATCCAAAGGGTTTGCGTTATTTATTTCAACTTTTTTGTTCACGCTCCCACACGCCTTGTTCTGGCCCAGCCCGGCTCTAATACTCATCGCCTTTAGCGGTTTAGCTTTTGGCGCTATTTTTATTTGGAAGCGCGACCTTTTAGCGTGTATTATTGCTCATATTGGGTTTAATGTTGGTGGAGTGATAGCCTCTACCTTAGCTTGAGGGCGCCGTATTCGAGAGTTGAATATGGTTTTCATACCCGCGCCTAGCTCGAAATCCCGCTTAACCCAGCCTTTTCAAAAACACATAAAACGCGCCAGTGCCGCCGTGTCTTATATGGGCTTGGGCTATACTGGCGATTATGTGTCTTAGGCTCGGGTCGTTGAGCCAGCCCTGTAAGCTTTGGCGCAGGATGCCTTGCAGGTTTGGGCCTTTGCCCGTGATAATCAGGACGGTGCGGTGTTTACATTCATGCGCTAAAACCAAACGACGTTTCAGGCTAGCGAATGCGGCGTCGCGAGACATATCGTGGAGGTCGATGGTGCGGTCAATTTTAACCTGACCCCTACGGGTTTTTTTATCAGCGCGTATTTGAATGTCTTGGCGGTTGTGGTGCAAGATGGGCGCAGGCGCGACGGGGAGGTGAATATGGGTCTCGGTTTTGGCACCTGAGTTGGAGCTGGTTTTAGGGGCGTTCAACGGCCTGACTGTGCGCGAAATGCGCCGCCATATTTGTTGGTCAGCATCTGTGAGTTGGCGGCTTCCTTTCATACTCTGGCCATCAAGAACTCGGTAGAAATTTCAGTGCCAGCGCCGTAGGTAAAAACAGTGTCCATGTAGCCCTGTGTTTCATGACGCCCGCCAAAGCACCTGCCTGGTCACCACTACCAAAATAAACATCGCCGCGTTTCTCACCTTTTATGGCGCCGCCAGTGTCCTGTGCTATCAAAAGATGCCCCGTGTCTACGCCTATATAATCACCAGCCTCGGTCGGAAATTTCCCCACAACCCAAATTACCGCCCCGTAGGGAAAGCGCTTCGGATCAACCGCTAAGGAACCCATATCGGTTAGGGGAATGCCCACGGCACCCTTTGGTCCATCGCCCGCAACGATATGCTCGGTTTTAAAAAATATATAACGGGCATTTTCGGCCATCAATTGCTTTGTGCGTAAATAACCAGCCTTGGCCATCCATGCTTCAATATCGCGTTTGCCAGCCTTGTCTTTGTCAAGTTCACCGCGTTTAATCAGCAGGCGACCGATGGAAGTATAGGGGCGATTATTATGTCCATCAAAGGCGGCGCGGTAAATTGTGCCGTCAGGGAACCTAATCTGACCGGAGCCTTGCACTTGCAAGAAAAACACATCTACGGCCCGCCCATAAGCCAGAACGGTTGATGTCGTGACCGATATGTCTTTACGGGCGAGGCTTTGTTTTTGTGGGTCACTAGGCCGCGCTAAAATTGGCTCGGAGAACTCAAGTGAGGCCCTTCGCCTTACAGGTAATTCCGGCGCATAATAGGCGGTGAGCAAGCCTGTATCTGCACCTATGTTGACGGGTTCAAAATGGGTTTGAAAAAACCGGATAGCAGTGTCGCGACTAACGTCTGAAGATAGTGCCAACAAAGATAATGCTGCGTTACAAGGGGCGCGCCAATCTTTGTAACGCCCATATCTAGGATGATTATTGTCTATATATTTCTCGTCAGGTCTGTGTTTCCAAACCGCACAGGTTTTTTGCAAAGCTTTGAGGGCAGGGGTTGGACCTGCCTCTTGCCAATAACTGAGAGCGGTAAAGGCAGGGCTGGGCGGAATAGGGCTGGTCGGATTAGGAATGCCCGGATTAGGTTGTGGCTGAACAGTCGGATTTTGAACCGGAGGTGGGGGGGGCGGTACAACAATCGGATCCGGGGGCGGCGGTGTGTCCGGATCCGGCACGGCTGGCGGAGCCGTTTTAATTTCAGCTGGAACCACATCTGGTATATCAGACGGCGCAGGCGAATTCGTCGTGGCGCAGGCGCTAATGCCCAACACCGCCGCAAGACATATGAGCTTATGTATCGGGCGAATGATCCGGTCCGCCTGTCTTACTGTCAGTATCTGGATTATTTGTTGTGTGCGGTTCAACCCCGGACAATTTCCAATTGGGGTTTTTGTCGGTCAGTTTCCGCTCATAGCTCCACACCTCCCGAACCCGCGACAGCATATCCAGATCGCCCTCAACCACTTTCCCGTCTTTATCCGTTAGCGCTGTCGCCAGTTCGGCGAAATACGCAACACGGATTGTGGCTTGCTTGCCGGATTTCTCGGCGCTGACCACTTCTGCGTCAATCAGACGTGCCAAATCGGTTGTCTGCGTCAGGCCTTTTTCGGCCAAATCTTCAATCGCAGCGAAATAACGCTCTTTAACATCGTCGGTTAAAAGAGCCGCCAAAGTGTCTTTATCGCCAGCAGCGAAAGCTTCAAGTATCATGCCGTAAGCGCCTTTGGCGCCGTCCAAAAATTGGGGGAGAGAAAAATTGGCATCCGCTGCCGCAATTTCCCCAAGCCCTTCGGCGGCGGGGCCAATAAAGCTTGGTTCTTGCTGTACAGGTCTTTCCGGCCTTTTTTTTCCGTCCGGGTGGCCGAAAAAATTGTCCAAAACATCATTGGCATCTTTACCTTGGCTTGGATCCTTTTTCGGGCGCCGCTCTGGGTTTTGCCCAACATCTTTGCCCAAAACAGAATACAGCAAACCACCAATTATAATGGTCAATATTGCGTATAATAAAATATCTGACATATGCGTAAAATTCCTTGATGAAATATCTGTGAGCGGACTTGAATTCCCGTGCAGTAAAGTCCATGTTAACAACAACAACCAATTATTCAAATCAAACTTACACTTATTTTCCAAACTGAATGACAAAGGACGAAGATGGCTACGAAGAAAAAAGCAACGCCCGCTAAAAAGCCGGCTAAGAAGACAACCGCTAAAGCGGCCAAAAAGCCAGTAAAGAAAGCGGCTAAAAAACCTGCGCCAAAAGCAGTAAAAAAGCCCGCTGCCAAGCCTGCAAAAAAACCGGTCGAAGCGCCACAGCCAACCCAACAAGGCAATGGTGCAGAGGCGGAGCAACAACCTATGTTACGGATTTTGGCTCAATACACCAAAGACGCCAGTTTTGAAAATCCAAATGCGCCCGACAGTTTGCGTCAAGATCAACCTACGCCGGCTATCAGTATTAATATTGAAATTGGCCGTCAAATGCTTGACGAAAACACTGTCGAAGTCGTGTTGATGCTCGGTGCCAAAGCCGAACGCGACGGCAAGCCCGTCTTTTTGTGCGAATTAGAATATGCGGGTCTATTCGCTTTTGGCAATGTTGCCGAAGAGCATATCCAGCCAATGATTTTGATCGAGTGCCCGCGGCTTTTATTTCCGTTCGCCCGCCAGATCATGGCTGAAATGACCCAAAATGGTGGCTACCCGCCGATCTTGTTGGAGCCGCCGGATTTTGCCGCCATGTTCCGTGATGAAATGATGCGCCGCGCACAGGAAACTGGCGAGAGCGTGACTTTTAATTAGTCGTTGCGTTGAGTGTGCGCGCTAAAATCGGAGTTCTTGGCGCAGGGGGGCGCATGGGTTGCGCCTTGCGCACGGAAATTGCCAAATCCGGAAAGGCCGAACTGGTTGCGGCCTTGGTCGCGGCTGATTCTAGCCATCTAGGCGCTGATGCGGGCGGGGTAAAGTTTACATCCGATGTGCGGGCTGCGCTTGAGGTTTGTGATGTACTGATAGATTTTTCCCATCCCAAGGCCGCTATCGATGCGGCTTTGATGATGTACGAGACGTCGTGCCGGACACTTGTCACGGGTACGACAGGTTATTCTGCAACCGAGGAAGCGGCGCTGGAGAAAGCCGCGAATGCTATTACCTTGGTCAAGTCCGGCAATTTCTCTATCGGCATTTGTGTGCTGGAAAACTTGGTGCGCAAAGCCGCCGCCGCCCTGCCTAAAGACTGGGACGCAGACATTCTCGACATCCACCATAACCAGAAAAAAGACGCCCCGTCCGGTACGGCGCTGATGTTAGGGCGAGCCTTGGAGGCGGGTGGGCAGAGCATAACCCCCAGCGAAATCGCTGCTCTGCGCCACGGCGGCGTGGTCGGCGAGCATTCCGTGTTCCTAAGCTCCAACATGGAGACCCTCACCCTGACCCACACAGCCATAGACCGTGCCGTGTTCGCCAAAGGCGCACTAACCGCTGGGATTTGGGCAGCGGAACAGGACAATGGTTTGTACGATATGCGGGATGTTTTGGGGTTATGAGCGAGGAAACCTACACAGGTGGTTGTTTATGTGGGGCTGTGAAATATCAACTAAGCGGAACAGACAAAACCATTCACGGAATCACGGCCTGCCACTGTGAGCAGTGTCGCCGCTGGAGCGGCCATCACTGGGCATCACTAATCGGGCCAAAATCCGGATTTTTCATCACCAAGGGCGAAAACAATGTGCGCTGGTATCAATCGTCCATCAAGGCCAGACGCGGGTTTTGCCAGACCTGTGGCAGCACCTTGTTCTGGCACGGGTTTGGCTATCGGTCATTAAAAGACCAGATAGATGTTTCGGCAGGATCGCTTGATGATAGCAAGGGTAGAGCTTTAGTCCGCCATATTTTTTGCGAAAACAAAGGCGCATATTACCGCATCAAAGACGGTGTTCCCGTTTATGACAGATTTCCCGAGAGCGAAATGCTGATCAAGCGAGACGATTTAACAGGGCCGGAAATACAAGCATTGTTACGGGATCATCTTGCGGATGCTTTTGCCAATTCCCCGCCGGACAGTGTGTTTGCCCTGGACTTGTCGGCCTTACAAAAGCCCGATATAAGTTTTTGGAGTGTTTGGGACGATGATGTGCTTTTGGGGTGTGGGGCCTTGAAGGAGCTGGACAAAACTCACGGCGAAATAAAATCCATGCGCACAACATCCGCCGCTCTTAGGCGCGGGGTTGGCAGTACCATGCTTGCTCATATTATTGAACAAGCGCAAACGCGCGGCTATAAGCGGCTCAGTTTGGAGACTGGCAACAACCAACCCTACGCCGCCGCCCGCGCTCTTTACGAAAAATTCGGATTTGAGTATTGTGCGCCCTTCGCGGATTATGAAGAGGGAGCATTTAATTTATTTATGAAGTTGAATTTATAGTATACCTTTTTAGTCAATCCGGTACTCTCGTTTATATATTAAATTTTCTGGAGGCATTATGCCCAAACCTATCATTGGCCTTTTATCAGGCAGTACCCGCAAGGCCTCTATGAACCGCAAATTGGTTGTGGCCATGGTTCATGTTTTTAAGGACGTGGGTGCTGAAGTAAATGTCATGGATTTAGGTGATTATGACATGCCGATTTATAATGGCGATTACGAAGAGGAGAACGGCGTACCAGACACGGCGAACAAATTGATCGCGGATTTGTCGGCGTGCGACGGTGTGTTTATTGCAACGCCGGAATATAATGGCTGCATGCCGCCTTTGCTGAAAAACACGATTGATTGGACAACTAGGGTTGAGCTTAGCCAGTTCTCAGGCCCCGTTTACGGCATTGGATCAGCCACGCCAGGGCCGTTGTCGGGCATTATGGCGCTACGGCAATTACACTTTATTTTAAACAGGCTCGGTGCACAGGTCGTGCCTACACAATTGGGTGTCGGGCAGTACGGCACAGCATTTGACGGTGCGGGGTATTTGGCTGATGCGGGCGCTCTGTCGCGTGCAGAAAAACTGGCGGCGCAAATGTTAGCCGCTATAAGACATAAATAATGGCCAAGAAGAAATTATCCAAAAAGAAGCTTCCACGGCCAAAATTAACCCGCGCTAAAATAGCCGATATGTTTGCTCTGTGGCAAAAAATGGATCCGGAGCCAGAAACCGAACTTAATTATCACAATGCGTATACATTGGTTGTTGCGGTGGCTTTATCGGCGCAGGCAACTGATGTTGGGGTTAATAAAGCCACCAAGGCTTTGTTCGCAGTGGCTGACACGCCGGAGCAAATGCTGGCTATTGGCGAAGACCGCTTGCGGGATTATATCAAAACCATCGGGCTATATAAAACCAAAGCCAAAAACGTCATCGGGCTTTCGCAAAGACTGGTGGATGTGTTCGGTAGCCAAGTGCCGGACAACCGCCCAGACTTGGAGAGCTTACCTGGCGTTGGTCGCAAGACGGCCAATGTTGTGCTCAATGTCGCCTTTGGTCAACCGACCATGGCGGTGGACACCCATATATTCAGGGTCGGTAACCGCACTGGTATGGCACCAGGTAAAAACCCGCTGGAGGTTGAATTGAATTTACTGAAGGTCATTCCTGAGCAATACGCCGTCCACGCTCATCACTGGCTCATCTTGCACGGGCGCTACACCTGCAAAGCCCGCACGCCCATGTGTTTTAATTGTGTAGTTTCGAATATTTGCAAGTTTAAAGATAAAACCAAAGCCGCAAATTAGGCTTACCAGCGTTCGTCGTAAATGAAAACTTCCATACTGCCACTGGTGAAATCACAGTGACGGCTGGTTTTTGTGGCGGAAGCTTTGTCCATTTCTATACCCGTCACCTTGATTTTTTCAAAAGAATCATAAGCATTGGGCGCTAAAAAAATGAGCGTATAAAGAAACGGCTTGTCGTCGTGGCGAGCAAATTCTCCGGCGAAGAAAAAGGGGTGGGAGACTTCGGTAAAGGAAGCTTGTGCGCACTCGTCTGCGCCGTTTTCAACATGAACATAAATTTGCATGTCCGTACCTGCCGAATAAATATCGCAGTCATGACCGCTGCTCTGCCAATTTTTTTCTGTTCGCTTGTTTAAACCGAGGGCATTTTCAAAAATATCAGCAAGAGCAGCGCGACCCGGAACATCCTTTGTAGAGAAGTCATGGGCGGAAAAATGTGCAGGATTAGGCCCTACTGTCAATTTTGCCTCGGGCTTAAACCCGCCGCGCTCAAAGATAAGTGCGTCGCGCATCAAGCCCGGTGCGCCTTTGTAATATTGGCGCACGAACAGCCCAACCACAATAACGCCAAATGCAATAACCGACATAAAAATACTAAACTGCCAGACCAGAACCGGGTCAGATAACACTTCCAACCGCCCGCGAAATTGCGGCATTTTAGACACTTCGTTGAGATTGTCGCGCCACACCCTATAGAGCAAAAACTGGATAAGTGCGAAAGCAGGTATGGATAAAGCGATAAGTGTCGTGAGCGCCAGTGCCGTCAATTTCCAGCCGCGCGGCGCATTGATCTTTGTGTATGCGCGCACAAAAGCGGCTTTGTTCAGGCGCAAGTCCTGCATGTTTTCAGAAACCTGATAATCCCATTCCTGCTCAGCTTCACGCTCAAGGTTTTTGTACAATAACCATGCCCGCAGACCAATTAATGCCGCCAAGCCAACCATAACTACAAAGCCCCAAAAGAACGGAATGTCATTCCAAAAATCAGCCATATTGTCCTTTGATTACCCTTAAACAAGTTCTGTTAACTTATAACGAAATTGTTTCTAAAACAGGTACGGTAAAAAATCTAGTCCACATATGAAAAAACCCGCACTTGGGTACAAGTGCGGGTTTTATATTTTAAATGTCTAAAAGAAACTAGTCTTTCGGATCTTTCATAGCCGCACCAAGGATGTCGCCAAGTGATGCACCAGAATCGGAAGAACCGTATTGTGCAACGGCTTCTTTCTCGGTTGCAATTTCCAAAGCTTTGATCGACAGGGTAACTTGACCTGTACGCTTATCGGTTCTGATCACCCGTGCGTCGACTTTATCACCGACTGCAAAGCGTTCCGGGCGTTGCTCAGAATGCTCGCGGGATAGATCGTTCTTGCGAATAAAGGCTTTGGTCTCTGCGCCTTCTTCGCCGAACAAGACTTCGATGCCGCCACGGTTTACTTCGGTCACGGTACAAGTAACGGTTTTGCCTTTAGATGCAGAAGATTTGCCGCCAGGGCCAGTACCTGTGTCTTTGGTGAGTTGTTTGATACCAAGGCTGATGCGTTCTTTGTCAATATCAACTTCGAGAATTTTTGCCTCGACCATATCCCCTTTGGAGTATGTCGCCAAAGCATCCTCACCGGATTGATCCCAAGATAAATCAGACAAATGTGCCATGCCGTCAATCTCGTTGTCCAGGCCAATAAACAGGCCGAACTCTGTGATAGAACGAACTTCACCGTTGATGACTGTGCCAACAGGGTAGCGCTCAGAGAAGCTATCCCAAGGATTGCCAAGCAGTTGTTTCATGCCGAGAGAGATGCGGCGTTTTTCCTGGTCAACTTCAAGCACAACCACTTCGACTTCCTGCGAGGTTGAGACGATTTTACCTGGATGGATGTTTTTCTTGGTCCAGCTCATTTCGGAAACATGGACAAGGCCTTCAACGCCGTCTTCCAGCTCTACAAATGCGCCGTAATCAGCGATGTTGGAGATCTTGCCCGTGAGCTTTGTGCCTTCAGGATAACGCGACACTGCGGACATCCACGGGTCTTCGCTCAACTGCTTGATACCAAGGCTTATGCGCTGGGTTTCTGGATTGATACGGATAAGTTTAACCTTGATCGTATCGCCAACACTTAATATCTGACTTGGGTGGCTGATACGGCTCCATGACATGTCTGTGACATGCAACAGGCCGTCTATGCCGCCGAGATCAACAAACGCACCGTAATCGGTGATGTTCTTGACAATACCCTCGCGCTCTTCGCCCTCTTTGAGGTTCTCGATAAGTTCGGCGCGTTGTTCGGCGCGGCTTTCTTCAAGGATGGCGCGGCGCGAAACAACGATATTGTTGCGTGGGCGATCCATTTTCAAAATCATGAAAGGCTGAACTTCGTTCATGAGCGGCGTGATGTCGCGCACAGGGCGGATATCAACTTGAGAGCCTGGCAAGAATGCATTGACGCCGCCGAGATCAACCGTAAAGCCGCCTTTAACGCGGCCAACAATAGCGCCCTTAACAGGGTTTTTAGCCTCGCACTCTTTGACCAGCTTGATCCAAGCCTCTTCGCGCCGCGCTTTGTCGCGAGAAAGTACGGCGTCGCCAAGGGCGTTTTCGATGCGCTCAAGGAAGATTTCAACTTTGTCGCCAACTTTAACAACGTCGTCGTTACCGGGTTCGTAAAATTCACGTAGGGGAATGCGGCCTTCTGTTTTCAGGCCAATATCGACAATAACAATGTCTTTTTCAACGCCGGTAATTGTACCAGTTACAACGCCGCCTTCTTTCATATTATTGGTCTCTAGGGAGGCCTCTAACATGGCTGCGAAATCATCTGTTGTCGGATTTAGGGATTCTTGAGCTGTGCTCATAATATTCTCAATATAGTTTGTGCCAATCGGTGGAATTTTTTCGCTACCAACGGTCTAGCCCAGCCAATCTGGGCGTTACAAATGTTCAAAAAGCTTATTTTTGCGACAAAATGGCCTCTGCCAATGTCTTTGCTCGCTCGAACGCCGCGTCTATAGACAAGTTTGTCGTATCAAGCAAGTGCGCATTTACAGCAGGCTTGAGAGGTGCCTCTGTACGGTTTTGGTCGCGGTGGTCGCGTTCTTTCAAATCAGCAGCCACGTTCGCTAAAGTAATGTTCTCCCCGTAGGACAAAAGTTCCTTATAACGACGTTCAGCCCGGACTTCCGGCTTGGCGTCTATATATAATTTTACATCTGCATCCGGACAGATAATAGTGCCAATATCGCGGCCGTCCAGTACCGCGCCCATAAAGCCCTTGCCGGGATGCGCCGCAAAATTTCTCTGGAAATTATAGAGTGCAGCGCGGACTTCTGCGTGAACGGCAACTTTGGAAGCTGCGGCTCCGACGGCTCCGCTTTTAAGCACCGGATTGTCCAGCTCTTTGGGTATTATTATTGTCGCCAATTTAGCCAATGTTTTGGTATCATCAAAATTGGCCTTAGCTTCTAAAGCGCGAGCGCCGACGGCTCTGTATAATTTTCCCGTGTCAAGATAGGCATAGCCAAAATATGTCGCCAGCCTCTTTGCCAGCGTGCCTTTGCCTGACGCGAATGTACCGTCTATTGCAATGACTTTACTCATGATATGTCTAAGGGGGCACCAATTTCGGCCATCAGGTCAAAAAACCGTGGAAAGCTTGTGGCGATCATGCTGGCGTCATCAATGCGGACAGGTTTTTCACTGGCGAGGCCGAGGATAAGCGCGCTCATGGCCATACGATGATCGTGGTGGGTTTTTACCTTGGCGCCGCCAGGTATATGGCCGCCCGTGACGGACAGGGTATCGCCGTCTATTGTGGCGTCAACACCGTTGGCGCGCAACATTTTTTGGGTGCCGATTAATCGGTCGCTTTCCTTAACGCGCAATTCTCCGAGACCGCGCATCACCGTTGTGCCGCGCGCTGTGGCGGCAATGACCGCTAACACAGGATATTCGTCGACCATGGACGGTACCCGATCAGACATAACGGTAATTCCGCGAAGCTTGGAATGTTTAACGTGTAAATCGGCTATGGTTTCCCCACCCGAACGGCGGTAATTATCAGCCCGTAAGAATGCGCCCATTTCGTTTAATACTTCAAATAGGCCAGAGCGCGCATCATTCATCATTACGTTTTTAACAATTATATCCGAGCCGGGAACCATCAGAGCCGCCGCAATAAGAAAGGCTGCCGAAGACGGGTCGCCCGGCACTTTGACCTTGGTCGCCTTTAACGCTACGGGACCATCAATGGTAATGATCTGGCCTTGCTCTCTTGGCTTGCGGACAATGTTAACTCCGAATGCTTTCAGCATATTTTCCGTATGATCGCGAGTCAGGCTGCGCTCGTGGAGTTCTGTTGTGCCCTCAGTATTAAGCCCGGCGAGCAAGACTGCGGATTTGACCTGCGCAGAAGCATGGGGCGGGGTGTAACTTATAGCAACAAGCTTGCCGCCCTTTGTCTGCGCAAGCGGTAATTTGTCAGTCTTGGTGTCAAATTCAGCCCCCATGTCGCGCAGAGGCGTGAGAACCCGCCCCATGGGTCTGGAAGATAGGCTGGCATCACCTGTATAGGAAACTTTAATATTATATCCGGCTGCTGCGCCCATAATTAGCCTTGCACCCGTACCCGCATTGCCAAAATCTACAGGCGTTTTTGGTGTGCGCCAACCTCGCTCCCCGCGTCCGGTCACTTGCCAGCGCCCGTCTCCTAGCCGCTTCACCTTCGCACCAAATGCCCGCATAGCATCTGCCGTTCGCAAAATATCGTCGCCCTCTAATAGCCCGGTGATTTCTGTAGTGCCTTCGGCGAGTGCCCCCAATATCAAAGCCCTATGGGAAATTGACTTATCGCCAGGTGTCTGTACCCGTCCGCTTAGGGGCGTGTTTGGTTTTTTGGATTTAGCTGATGCGTTCATGTGTTTGTTTTAAGTTATTTTGGGCAATACCAGTTGACTTGCAAAATACAAACGCTAATCAAGCGCTTATACGGCGAAGTGAACTATGTACAACCGTCAGGTAATAGTTCAAGTGTCGATTATAGACTTGAATAAATATTAATACAGGACGTTAACGTGGCAAAAAAGAATGCAAAACCGGATTTGGGCGAAAAACAACTCTGCCCCGAGTGCGAAAAGAAATTTTATGACCTAACCAAACGTCCTGCGGTCTGCCCCTATTGTGCAGCCAGCTTTGACCCGGCAGAAATTGTCGCCGTTGCGGTCGCTGCGACAAAGCCTGCGAAAGAAAGCCCTAAAAAAGACGATGGAGATGTTGAAGACGACGAGGTTGATATAGAAGATATAGACGAAGAAGACATTGACGAAGAAGACATTGACCAAGACGAGGCGGCAGCCAAAGAGCTGGAACTAGACGGCGATGCCAGTTTTGGCGGCTCCGGCGGGGAGGACGGCGACGATGACCCAGGGAATGATACGCCGGACATGGACGGATTTTCGACCAATGACGATGATGAAGACGGTGTTGCGGATGATGACGACGAAGATCAAGATATTCTGCCACCAACTTCCAATGACGAGGATAGCGATGATAGCGAAGAAGAAAACGAAGACTAGAATACTAAATTAGGATTACGGCTTGATTTTAAGTCAGGCAAACCATACATCTACCCAACCTCCGACCGTAAGGTGAAATGGGGGTTCAATGGGGCCTTAGCTCAGCTGGTAGAGCGCTTCGCTGGCAGCGAAGAGGTCAGGGGTTCGACTCCCCTAGGCTCCACCATCCAACCATTATAACTTTTGGTGAACCAAACGGTTCATAATTAGCGCTTCCCGGGCAGAACACCTGATTTCAACCATAAACTGAAGTACATCTAAATCACTGATAATAAAGGAAAATGTCTGGAGCGGGCGATGAGATTCGAACTCACGACCCCAACCTTGGCAAGGTTGTGCTCTACCACTGAGCTACGCCCGCTCAAAGACGTGTGGACAGACCCGTTTAAACTTCGGAGCCTGTCGAGACGGGGTATATGGCAAAAACTTAGGAAGGGCGCAAGCGTTTGTTTGCGTTTTTATGATATTTTGTTGCCCGCCCCGCTGGTTTTGACTATCAGTTATTTGAACTAAAAAGGATGCTGAACAATGTCTGATATTCGCCGACCATTATTTGATCTGCTGGACAAGCTGGGTATAGAGTTCACCACCTATGAACACGAGGCCATATTTACCGTAGAACAAGGTGCGGACATAAAAGCGTCCCTGCCGGGCGGTCATACGAAAAACTTGTTTCTTAAGGACAAGTCCGGCACTCTTTTTTTGGTTTGTGCCCTTGGGGATACCGAAATCCCGGTGAACCAATTGCATAAACAGCTTGGCTGTAAGCGGTTGTCTTTTGGTAAGCCGGACTTAATGGAAGAAGTTTTGGGCGTAACGCCGGGGTCAGTGACATTTTTCGCGGTTATGAATGACACAAAAAATCGTGTCCGCTTAGTGCTGGATAAAGCTTTATTTGCCCATGATTTGGTCAATTTTCACCCGCTTGAAAACACCGCAACCACCGCCTTTGCTACCCGTGATTTGCAAGTGTTCGCCACCGCTACAGGTCACGATCCTGTTATTTTGGATTTTGGGGCTATTTGAACGCTTGCAATTTTCTCCGCGCGGCCCACATTAGAAGCCAGAGAATAAAGGATAGAGAAGAAAAAGGATAAGTTTATGGACAATGAAAATGTAGTCGACGGCACGGACGCTAACTTTATTGCCGACGTTGTAGAGCCATCATCGAATGTGCCAGTGCTGGTAGATTTTTGGGCGCCTTGGTGCGGGCCTTGTAAAACGCTTAAGCCGATATTGGAACGGCTTGTGGCTGAACAGGGCGGCAAGGTGAAATTGGTCAAGGTCAATACGGATGAGCATCAGGGCATTGCCGGGCAATTGCGCGTGCGCGGCATTCCTGCGGTGTTTGCCTTCAAAGACGGCAAGCCCGTTGATGCCTTTACAGGCGCTCTACCCGAAAGCAAAGTTACCGAATTTATAGAGAAACAAAAAGCGCTATTTGCGTAAAGGAAATTTACTATGGATATCGCAGCAGAAGACCAGGTGGACTATATCGTTCACGCCGACACAGATAGCTTTATTGACGAGGTGATTGAGGCCTCGAAGACCATGCCGGTGATTGTTGATTTCTGGGCGCCGTGGTGCGGCCCGTGTCGGCAGCTGACCCCAGCGCTTGAGAAAGTGGTCAAGGCCGAGGGCGGCAAAGTTAAACTGGTCATGGTCAATATTGACGACAACCAAGGTATCGCCCAGCAACTCCGGGTGCAGTCCGTACCGACGGTATATGCTTTCAGGGACGGTCAGCCCATTGACGGGTTTATGGGTGCGCAGCCCGAGAGCGAACTGAAGAAATTTATCGGCAAATTGACAGGTGATACCGATGTGGTGGCCGAAGCGGCTATCTTAGTGGAGCGAGCGCAAGAAAGCTTGGCGGCGGGCGATATTGGCGGCGCGGCGCAAGATTTTGCGGGCGCTTTGCAAATGAACCCCGAAGATGCGGTTGCATTGGCGGGCTTGGCGCGTATTTCTCTGGATAGCGGCGACGCGGATACGGCACAGGCCATGCTCGACAGCGCACCCGACAGCATAAAAGACCACGCCGATATTGCCAGTGTGCGCGCGGCGCTATCACTGTTAGGCGATGATACGAAGGACGACGCACCCGAAGCTGATAATGCTAACGCAGAATTATTGGCCAATGTCGAAGCCAACCCTGATGATTTAGATATGCGCCTTGAGTTGGCTAAAGCTTTGGCGGCCAGCGGGGATAATGCGGGGGCAGTGGAACACTTGCTCGCGTCTATTGCTAAAAACCGCGCCCACGACGACGAGGCGGCGCGTAAGTTTTTGCTGACTATTTTCGAAGCCGAAGGTGTCGAATCCGATATTGCCGTAGAGGGTCGCAAGCAACTCGCATCAATACTGTTCGCATAAATTATGGGCACCCATCTCAAAGCTTTGGCATCGCGCACCAACCCCAAGCAAGTGGCTTTGTTTCCCTTGTCGGGGACGGTGTTATTGCCGGGCTGTGATTTGCCCTTGAATATATTCGAGCCGCACTATTTGAATATGATCGATGATGCTCTCAAATCAGAGCGGCTTATCGGCATGGTGCAAACCTTGGAAGACGGCATGTTGACCAAGGTCGGCGGGCTTGGCCGCA
Source organism: Robiginitomaculum sp. (assembly GCA_026982415.1). GTDB lineage: Bacteria > Pseudomonadota > Alphaproteobacteria > Caulobacterales > Maricaulaceae > Robiginitomaculum_A. The sequence continues at coordinate 15,953 of JALSHE010000073.1, read as the reverse complement.
TCATTCAATTCGCCGAGATGGAAGACGGGCGTTATATGATTGTCTTACGCGGTTTAAAACGCTTTCATCTAGGTAAGCACGTCAAATCAGAGGCACCCTACGCCGAGGCTAATATCAGCTATAAGGGTTTTGAGGGCGACGTGGATATTCACGAGGACATGGAAACCCCTGAAGCTTTCAAGGCCCATAAGGGCGAGCGCGGGGCGTTAACCATGGCCATGAAATCTTACGCCAAAACATTGGGTGTGCAGCTCGATTGGGACAATCTCAAACAAATCCCCCTAGATAGGCTGGTTGACCAAGCGGCTATGATTAGCCCGTTCAGGCCAGAGGATAAGCAGTCATTGCTCGAAGCTAAAACCCACGAAGACAGACGCCGCTTGCTCATTGGCCTGATGCATTTATACTCGGATGCGCCATACGGTGACACCCCAGACGGCGGCGGTACACTTCAATAATAGCCCAAAAACAGGAACGAGCCATGAGCAAGAAAACCAAAGCAGAAAACACCCCTGATACAAACGCAATCGACCCGCGCCTGCTGGAAATCCTCATTTGCCCAGTCACTGGCGGGCCGCTGGACTATGACAAAAAAACCAATGAACTCATCTCCAAAAAAGCAGGACTAGCCTATGCCGTTCGCGAAGGTGTCCCGATCATGCTGGCGGACGAAGCGCGGGAATTAGAGTAAGTGAGACCCATAAAGAGTGTAACATTATTTCTTCTGGCGGGTGTATCTATATCTGCATGTTCCACAACAGGTTCGGGTGGAGCCACATTGCCAAATGGCTGCAAGCAAAAATATAGCCAAATATACCAACCTCCAATAACGCTCGGCGGGGCGGGGCGCGTTATCCGTGTTCCTAGCGGATATGATTGCCCCAAAACGGTAGCGCGAGAAGATGTTCAGGCGCCCGCAATTGACAATAATTTGGACAAGGCTTATATGCGGAATATCAAGTTCACAAGCTTGCCTTCTGGTGCCTTTGCCACCCTGTTTGAAGGTTACGGTTTGGGTTCATTTGTTGACCGCACAAGCAAACCCTTGGGCGGTTGTACGACACCTTGCACGATGAAAGTAGATGGTCGCAGGCCTATGTTTGCTTTTGGGGAGTTGGCGAAGGGTAAGGGAGAGCTGCTCCCGATAGCTATCCATCCGTTAGAGAAAAAGGGCATAGAAGTTTACTTTAGTCGCGCACGGCCCATCCAGGTTATATTATCTGTCCTCAGTACTGATGATTTAACATCCGAAACAGAAACAGCAGTGTTTGATAAAACTGCGCAACCCTTGGTGAGGGCGACGCCAATCATGCCTTATACAGCAAAAAGAGGCGGGAGTTGCGATCTTGTATTTGATGTAACCAAGCAAGGCGTTCCGACTAATATCCGTACCAAATCGTGTGATCATTATACGTTTTCTCCGGCTAGTATTACGTCCGTCGCCAAATGGCAATATGCTCCCGCGCTCAAAAATGGTGTGCCCGTTATGCGTAAAGGTGTGGAGACGAAAGTGACATTTATATTGATTGATAAGAACGGCAAAAAAATTACGTAGATTGTCTCGTCGCCCAATTCAGTGCATCTTCTAATCTGTCATCACCCCAGAATAATTCTTCGCCGACGATAAAACTTGGCGCGCCGAAAATGTTGAGTTTGGTGGCGCTTTCGGTTTGTGCGCGGAGTTTTAGTTTGGTGTCTGGTTGGTTTGCCTGCGCCATTATGTTTGGGGGTGCGCCCGCTTGTAAGGCGAGTTTTTCCAAGAGAGTTTTGTCGGCAATATTTTTGTTGTCTATCCATTCAGCGCGGCAGACGCTGCGGCAAAAACCCTTGCCCCAATTCTGTTCCAGACCGAGAATAGCAATACGGGCGGCGGTGACGGTGAATTGGGGGAAGTCGTCCATTTTATCCGGCGGCGGGCGGTTAAATTCAATGCCGAGGGCAGCGCTACGCCTTTCCATATCTCGCCACATATATTTTTCTTTGAGGGGGTAGACCCGAAACGGTGATGTGTCCCAACCGTGGGCCTTGAACGCCGGGCCCAGCAAGAAGGGGCGCCATGTCACCGAAACGCCGCGCTTTTTGGCTTCGCTGTCAACGCGCATGACGCTTAAATAGGAATAGCTAGAGGCAAATTCGAACCAAAATTCTATTGGTGTAGGCATGTTAAAGACCTAACTTAGTTTTATTATCCGCCGTCCAGCCAACTAAAGCTTCCGCGCCTATTTCCATCACCGGGCGTTTTATCAAGGTTGGGTGCGCTGCCATCAGCGCCACCGCTTTGGCTTTGTCTACATCCTCTTTATCGTTCGCATCCAGATTTCGCCATGTGGTCGAGCGGGTGTTGAGGAGCTTTTTCCAGTCGGTTTTGTTTGTCCATTCCCGTAATTTATCGGCGCTTACGCCGTCGGCACGCATGTCTATGACATCAAATTCTATGCCCGCAGCACGAAGCTCCTTTTGGGCTTTGCGGCAAGTATCGCAAGTTTTTAGGCCGTAAAAAATCATGTGTATTTTTCTCCGCGCAAGAGTGGTGGTAGGTCACCTACCTGACCGCTCGCTTCTTTCATGAAGAATTTCCGCACGGGCGGGAGTTTGTCGACCACGGAAAGACCAATGCGGCGGGCATGTTTTAGCGGGCCGATATTGTTAGAGAATAATTTGTTGAACACATCACAGGCATGGGTCAGAGCAGTATTATCAAATTTGCGCCAGCTTTCAAATTGCGCCAAGGTAAATTCACCGCCAAGGTCGCGGCCTTCGGCTCTGGCCTGCACTAATATTTCCGCCAAAGCCGCCGCATCACGCAGCCCCATATTAAAGCCTTGTCCGGCGATGGGGTGAATGGCGTGAGCGGCATCTCCGACCAGAACCAGTCTGTCTCCCACATAGGTTTTGGCGTGTTGGAAACTAAGCGGGTAACACCAGCGCGGTGCTACGGGTTTGACCCAGCCGAGAAAGTCGCCAAAGCGCCGCGCTAACTCCGCCGCGAATTGGTCGTCGTCTAGAGCCATTGCCGCGTCGGCGGCGCGGGGTGTTTCTGTCCAGACTATGCTGGCGCGATTGCCCGTAAGCGGCAAAATAGCAAACGGCCCGGCGGGTAAGAATAATTCGTGGGCAATGCCGTTATGGGGCAGTTCATGCTCTACCGTGGTGACAATAGCTTTTTGGTTGCACGGCCAGCCTGTCACGCCGATCTTGGCCATTTTACGGACGAAAGAATTACGGCCATCTGCTGCCACTAAAAGGGCGGCGCTTAACGTCTTACCCCCACCATCAGAGGTGTCGAATGTAATCGTGGTTTTGTCGTCGCTAGCCTCAATATCACTGACCCGCGCCGGGGCTATCCATGTAATCCCGTTTTGTTTTTTTGTCCTCTGGTGCAGAGCGTGGCGCATGCGGCGGTTTTCCACCATATAGCCGAGCGGCTCGCCTGCGTTGGCTTCGGATATTTGTGCGCTATCGAAAAATAAATTGAGCGGGGACGGGGCTTCGCCCGCTTGACCGTCGCTAACCAAAATCTGGTTAATCGGCCCGGCGTGAGTATCGTCGCCCTCCACCAAAGCGTCCGCAACCCCAAGCGCCCGCATCATGCGAAAGCTGGCCGTGGCAATAGCGGACGCCCGTCCGTCGTGGCTATCTGCCAATTGCTCGGACGGTTTAGCAATATCGACAACGCCAATCGTAAATCCGGCCTGCGCACAGGCCAGCGCAACAGTCAAGCCGACCAAACCGCCGCCGACAATTAAAATATCAAAATCTGTTTTTCGAGTTTTCATGGTGGTAGTGTACCACAAAAGCTTATATGACCAAGTTCAATTCTCTAAATTCCCAAATTGCCGCACCGCTGTACTGCATTCTATTGCTTGCCCATTACGGCAATCCCCTATAGAGCGGCCTCACATTAACCAGATAAGATATTTATGACCGATAAGACTAAAACAACATTCGCTGATACCGGACTTTCCTCCCCGATTTTGAAAAAATTGGAGCGGCAAGGCTATGAGCATCCGACGCCCATACAGGCGGGCGCCATTCCGCCGATTTTGGCAGGCAAAGATGTCATCGGTTTGGCACAGACGGGTACGGGTAAAACCGCCGCTTTTACCCTGCCGATATTACAGCGGGTCGATGCGGCGTTGGAGAAAGATAGCGAGCACGAAAATATCAAGCGGGCTATCCGCGTTCTCATCCTGACCCCGACCCGAGAGCTTGCCGTACAGATTGACAAGGCCGTGCGCAATTACGGTGAAAATTTAACCACGCGCTCTACCTGTGTGGTCGGCGGGGTTAATCTTAAGCGCCAGATAAAACCGCTTAAACAAGGCGTGGATATATTGGTGGCCACACCGGGGCGGCTTGAGGATTTGCTCGGCCAAAAAATCATTACTTTGGATTGGATAGAAACCGTGGTGCTCGACGAAGCCGACCAAATGCTCGATATCGGGTTTATGCCGGCCATCAAACGGATTTTGGCGCTGACGCCCAAAGACCGCCAAACGCTTTTGTTTTCTGCCACCATGCCGAAGCAAATACGTCAGCTTTCCAACCAGTATATGAAGAAACCGGTCGAGATTACGGTCTCGCCAGAATCCAAAACGGCGGATAATGTCGCCCAAAGCGTGATGTTTATCGCTCAACCGGATAAAACCAAAGCCGCCATTGCCCTGCTACAAGCCTATAAAGGCAAGCGTGTGATTTTGTTTTCGCGCACTAAACGAGGTTGTGACCGGATTGCTAAACGGCTCAACGGAAATGGTCTCAGCGCCCAGGCTATTCACGGCAACCGCTCGCAAAATCAACGCACGCGGATACTGGAATCCTTTCGCAACGGCGATGTTGATATCCTAGTCGCAACGGACGTAGCGGCGCGGGGCATTGATATTCCGGGCGTAGAATTGGTGCTTAATTTCGATTTGCCGCAAGTGGCCGAAGCCTATGTCCACCGTATTGGCCGCACGGGTCGGGCCGGCAAATCCGGCACGGCCATTACCTTTTGTAATCCGGACGAAAATTCTTTACTCCGCGATATAGAGCGTATTATTAAAATACGCATTCCCCTACGCTCGGGCGACGGAAAAGTTGAGGCCGAGCCGGAATGGGATCCCAATAAAAACCCGAATGCAGAGCGCACATTCAACCATGTAAACCCCCGTGAAACCGAAGACTATGTGCCCGATAGCCATCAAGGGAAAAAGCAAAACCAAGGCCAAAATCAGGGTCATGGCGAAAAACGCAAAGCGCAACCAAAAGACCAGAACTTTCAAAAACGCCGCAAAAAACGTCGTTCAAAAAACAAGGGCGGCGCTGGCGCGGAGCAATCCTCCGCATCTCAGCAATCCAAAGGCTCCGGCACAAACAAGCCTGCGCCAACACCAAACAAACCCAAAAAAAACCGCCGCAACCGCCCCGGATCCCGCGCCAGAAAACGCCACAGAGCCGAGCGGGGGGAGTAGAGCGGTTTACCCTACTCCCCGCTCTTATAAACCACGCCGTTTTTCATGACGAAATCTACGTCGTAAAGCTCTTCTATATTGGTGAGGGGATTGCCGTCTACAGCTATGATGTCGGCGAATTTTCCGGGCTGTATTGAGCCTATGGTTTTGTCCATTTCCAGATGTTTGGCCGCTGTAATTGTTGCGGCTTTGATGGCGTCCATTTCGCTCATGCCTGCCTCGACCATATAACCAAATTCGCGGGCATTATCGCCGTGCTTGGACACACCAGTATCTGTGCCAAATGCAATAGTGACGCCGTTTTTATAGGCTATGCTCAGCATGTCTTTCATCTGCGGCCCGACCTTAAGCGCCTTGGCCTTGGAGGCGGACGGCAACCAATTTTTGTTTTCAGCCCAATCAACTACGGTCATGCCCGCCAGAACCGTGGGCACCAAAACCGCATCATGTTTTTTAAACAATTTTGTGGTGCCAATATTGAGATATGTACCGTGTTCGATAGATTTTACACCAGCCTTGAGGGCGCTATCTATCCCGGATTTTCCGTGGGCGTGGGCTGTGACCTTGCGCCCCATTTTGGCAGCCGTTTGTACGATAGCTTCTAGTTCGTCGTCGAAAAATTGTTGTTCCGTGCCTGCAGCCGTATTGGACAGCACGCCGCCTGTGGCAGTAATTTTCACTACATCCGAGCCCGCCTTAATTGCGGCGCGGGTGGCGCGGCGGCAGTCAGATGGGCCGTCGCATATTGTCGGGCTGTGGAATAAATCCAGCACGTCTTGGCGGTAGCCGTGGGTGTCACCGTGCCCGCCCGTAGGGGAAACCGCACGGCCAGCCGCACGAATGCGGGGGCCGGAAACCGTGCCTTTATTGACGGCGTCGCGCAGGGCAAAAACTTCTTCGGGGCCGCCTACATCTTGTACGGCAGTAAAGCCTGCCATCAGTGTTTTATTGGCATTGCTCCACGCATCATAAGCAATATCACCAGGGCGTTTGGTCACCCGGTCAAGGCGGATATTGGGGTTAAACTCCATGGACAAATGCACATGGCTATCAATCAATCCGGGCAGGACGAAGCTGTCTTTAAGGTCAATAATAGATGCGCCTTTTTCAAGTTGATAGCCTGCGACGATTTTCTCTATTTTATTATCGCTAATATAAATGGATTGCTCTGCGAGTGGTTGTTGGCCGGGAACAGCCAAAACTAGACCCGCGTGAATGACGGTAAGTTTGTTTTTTGCGGAATTTGCTAAAGCAGAGTTAGACAGAATTAATGCCATACCGCCTAGCAGAATTGTTTTGCAATATTTCATATTATTTTCCTTCAAAACTTGTTTGGCAAAGCCTGCTTGGCTATATCGCGCCTTACGAATCCACCCGGCCAGTCTACGGTTTCATCTATGGCTTTATAGGCGCGGTTTACGGCTTGTGCTACTGTTTTTCCCTGGGCAGTGATGTTCAGGACGCGGCCTCCCGCCGATAAGAGTGCGCCGTTTTCGCCGCGCCTCGTGCCTGCGTGGAATACTTGAACCCCGTCCATTTGGTTGGCGGCTTCTACGCCTTTAATGGTTTCACCTTTGGCGTAGCTACCCGGATAACCTTTGGCTGCGACCACCACATTGACCACGGCGTCCCCCGACCATTCCACCAAACCCACATCAACCAAGCGGCCCTTGGCTGCTTTGAGCATCATGTCCAACAAGTCCGAATTTAGCCTGCGCATGAGAACCTGACACTCAGGATCGCCGAAGCGCACATTATATTCGATCAGCTTTGGCCCGTCCGCCGTTATCATAAGCCCTGCGAACAACACGCCCGTAAACGGCGCTCCCTCCGCCGCCATGCCGCGCACGGTCGGGATGAGAATTTCGTCCATGATGCGCTTTTCATCGTCAAATCCGGGCACCGGAGAATACGCCCCCATGCCGCCCGTATTGGGGCCTTTATCGCCATCAAATGCCCGCTTGTGGTCTTGGGCGGCGATAAGGGGTAAAACCGACTTGCCATCGGCAATGGCAAAGAACGAAATTTCGTGCCCGGTCATAAATTCTTCTATGATGACGCACGCGCCCGCCTCCCCAAATTTACCGCTGAAAAATGCGTCCAACTCGGTTTCGGCTTCGTCGTGTGTCTCGGCAATGACCACACCTTTACCCGCCGCCAACCCGTCCGCTTTTATCACATAGGGCGCTGACATTTCGCCCAAATAAGCTTTGGCGTCTAGTGCATTGGTGAACACATCATATTTGGCGGTGGGGATGTCGTGGCGGGTGCAGAAATCTTTGGTGAAAGCCTTAGAGCTTTCCAGCATAGCAGCGGCCTCGGTCGGGCCAAAGACGGCAATGCCTTGCTGGGTAAGGTCGTCGACAATACCGAGCGCTAAGGGAACCTCTGGGCCGACGATAACAAAATTCACCGCTTCGCGGAGGGCAAATTGCACAAGCCCGTCCACATCATCGGCTTTGATGTCTACGCAATCGGCAATCTCGCAAATTCCGGCATTGCCCGGAGCGCATATAAGTTGCTCGCACAGCGGACTTTGGTTTATTTTCCACGCCAAAGCATGTTCGCGCCCGCCGCTACCAATAAGAAGAACTTTCATCACCTGATTCCATACAAAAATTTTGACACTTATGACCCAATAGCCCACAAGAGTAAACATGAACCAGACTCCAACAAACGCACCTACAAATGCGCATGAATATTCGGTTTCCGAGCTGGCGTTTTCTCTAAAGCGCGCGGTGGAACAAACTTTTGGCCGTGTGCGGGTGCGCGGCGAACTTGGCCGGGTGGTTATCGCCAAGTCCGGGCATATGTATGTGGATGTCAAAGACGACAAAGCCGTGATTGCATCCATCATGTGGAAAGGCTCGGTCTCACGTCTATCCGTCCGCCCCGAAGAGGGTATGGAGGTGATTGTCGAGGGCAAGCTGACCACTTATCCGGGGCGTTCCCAATATCAATTGGTCATAGACAGGCTGGAGCCTGCGGGCGTTGGTGCGCTCATGGCTATGTTGGAAAAGCGCAAGAAAATGCTGGCGGCGGAGGGTTTGTTCGGCGCGGAGCATAAACAAGAACTGCCATACTTGCCTAGAACCATTGGGGTAATTACATCTCCGACCGGAGCCGTCATCCGTGATATATTGCACAGGGTTGAAGACCGTTTCCCCGTGCGGGTTTTGGTGTGGCCGGTATTGGTACAGGGCGATAATGCGGCGGCGCAAATCTCTGCGGCTATTACCGGGTTTAATCATTACGACGAAACCGAACACTTACCCCGCCCTGATGTTTTGATCGTGGCGCGGGGCGGTGGCTCTATCGAGGACTTGTGGTGCTTTAACGAGGAGAATGTCGTGCGTGCCGCCTTTGCTTCCGACATCCCAATCATTTCTGCGGTCGGTCACGAAACCGACTGGACGCTGATTGATTATGTGGCGGACGAGCGGGCACCAACGCCAACTGGGGCGGCGGAAATTGCCGTGCCTGTGCGGGCAGAACTAATTGATACGGTAGACGATTACGGCTTGCGTTTAAAGCGGGGATTGAGCCGAACGGTTGAGAGCAAGAAGCTAAGTTTTGCGGCGGCGAAATTGCCCAAACTTGATTCTGTGTTATCGAATCCGCGTCAAAGGTTCGACCTGGCCGCCGCTCGCTTGCGCCCGGACGCGCTGGTGCGGGACATTGCCCGTAAAAATGACAGCGTGCAAAATGCTGGCCGCGAAGTCGTATTGTCTATGGGCAGATTATTACAAAAATCCCGCGACCGATTGGCGGGTGCGGGGAAGTTATTGGAAGCTTATTCCTATCAAGGCGTGTTAGAACGCGGCTATGTTTTGGTGACGGATACGGACGGGAAAGTGGTGCGTCAGGGTAAGCCGTTAAAATCTGGTCAAGCCGTGAATTTGACCTTTAGCGATGGCAAGCGCGGGGCGGTGATTGATGGTACGCCCACTCTTGTGAAACCGCGAAGAAAACCACGTCAAAAAAAGACTGATGAAAAGCCCCAAGAAAAAATACAGGGTGACCTCTTTTGATTTCCCTATTTCTAGTGTAGAAAGCTCTCATGTTAAATTATACAAATGCCAACCGCGAAGCCAAAATCAGCTATGGTTCCTCAGATTACCTAATCTTGGAATCCGGCAGCTATGTCCTGTGCGCCGTAACCGAAACCCGCATTCCCCTAGGCGAGCTTAAATATTGGAGCGAGGATTTGCAGGAGGCCTATGTGGACGCCGCCACAAGTTTGAAACGCTGGCAAGAGACGCAGTCTTAATAATGGGCTTGAGAAAACACCAACATCCAAGCCCCTCACCCGCTGTCGCGCGCCTCTCCCTAAAGGAGAGGCTAAGACTACCAAACTTCCTGCACTTTCTTGCCAATATGAAGAAAGTCGCAACACCGTCTCCTCTCCCATGGGGAGAGGAACAAGGTGAGGGGGTAAGATGGTTTTTTGGCGCTCTGCTTTTAATTTTTTTAACCGCTTGCGGGCAAAGCAAGAGTATCGCTCAAGAACAAGAAGTTCCAAAATCTTATAAAGTGACTAGTGTTGGTTCATTTGAAGCTTATGAAGATAAAATTTCATGTACCGGCGTCTTTGAACAAGGTGGGGCCGTAAAATGTAAAACTCTTTCTAATGCTACCATAGAAATAAATGGTATCAAATCAAAAGCAGATAAAGATGGACTAGTCCTAATTGGGTTTGACCGTGATGCGCCTAATACCGCAACTATTTCAGTGATTTTAGAAGATGGTGTTAAACTCGGGAGCAAGGTTGTTACAATTACCCCCCGAAAATACACAATCTCCCGCATAGACGGTCTGCCGCCGAGCCAAGTTTCTACATTTTCCGAGGCTCAACTCGTCCGCATCCGCGCGTCTTCTGCTCGCAAGAAAAAGGGCTTTGCCTCGCGCCAGAAGACACTGTGGTTTAAAGACGGGTTTGAGTATCCGCTTAAGAACTTCATCAAGACCTCACCCTTTGGCGCACAGCGTATTTTGAACGGCGTCAAGAAAAAGCCTCATTACGGGGTCGATATTGCAGCCCCCGTTGGTACGCCGATTTACGCACCTGCGGACGGGGTTATATCGTTGGCGGACGATGATCTGTATTTTGAGGGGGCTATGGTTTTAATTGACCACGGGCAGGGGCTTATTTCTATGTATCTACACATGAACGCCATAGACGTAAAGCCGGGGCAGGCGGTCAAGCGCGGCGAGAAAATTGGTGAAGTTGGGTCAAAAGGTCGCTCCACCGGTCCGCACTTGTGTTGGCGCTTAAAATGGCGTAACCGCAATCTCGATCCTGAACTTTTGACCAAATGGCCTACTGATGATTAAACCCGCACAAGATTGCAATACCATGGCCGAAGTCCGCGCTGGCGTCGATGCGCTCGACCGTGAATTGGTAGCGCTCATCGTCCACCGCCAAGCCTATATGGAAGCCGCCGCCCGCATAAAAACCGACCGCGCCGCCGTTTACGATAGCGTCCGTATCGAAGATGTCGTTGCCAAGGTCAAAGCCGAAGCGCTAAAGCAAGGGCTGTCGGTAGACATAGCCGAACCCGTCTGGCGCGAAATGATAAAACAGTCCATAGCCTACGAATTTAAAGCCTGGGATAAACTGCGCGCTCATAGCTTGTCCCGTTAATATTTAGCATAGAACTTAACCATTTATATTCTCTATAAATCCGAGCAAGGTCACGATAATTTCGTCTTGTTCGGCCTCGTTCATAGTCGCATATAATGGCAAGCGCAATTGGGTTTCAGAGACGCGGTTTGTCACTGACATGTCTCCGTGCGACCGCCCGTATTTCTGCCCGCCCGGAGTTGAATGCAAGGGCACATAATGGGGGGCAGCAACAATGCCGACACGGCGCAGGAATGCCGCGCACCGATTGCGCTGGTCTTTGGTCTTAAACAGTACAGAATATATATGGGCATTGTGCCCGGCTTTGGCCGGGATGTGTGGGGTTTGCACATTATTTAGCGGGACAAGAGCTTTGTTATATCTCTGCCAAATTTTCATGCGCACAGCATTGATCTCGTCAGTACGCAAGAGCTGCTCAGACAGGACGGCGGAAGCCAGTTCGCTAAGTTGGTAACTGGAGCCTAATTTTTGCCATTGATATTTCGTCACTTGTCGCTTGAGAAAATCTGAACGGTCCGTGCCTTTATCGCGTATAATTTCGGACACGTCAACAAGTGCCGGGTCATTGACCAGTAAAGCCCCACCTTCCCCGCAGGTTATGTTTTTGGTGTGGTGAAAACTAAAACCACTCATGGCCCCAAACGTGCCAAGCGGTTTACCGTCCCATGTGGCACCAATGGCCTGGGCGGCGTCTTCGAGCAGTACGATATTCTGTTCTTTGCACAAGGCGACAAATCCGTCCATATCACACCCCACCCCGCCGTAATGTACCAGCATTATCGCCTTGGTCTTGGGGCTTATGGCCGCTTTGGCCGACTGCAAATCCAGATTAAATGTATGGGGGTCTATATCGACAAACACCGGAACCGCACCGCGCAGGGCAAAGGCGCCTGCGGTTGAGACAAAGGTGAAAGACGGCATGATAATTTCATCGCCCGCACCGAGGTCGAGCGCCAGCGCCATCATCTCTAGGGACGCTGTACAAGACGGGGTGATCAAAGCCCGCACACATCCAGCCCAATCTTCGAACCATCTTTCGCATTTTTGCGCCATAGCGCCACCGCCCTCAAGCTTGCCTGAACGGATTGCGGTTTCTATGGCAGCGCGTTCTGCGGTGCCATAATCAGGCCGGCAAAACGGTATGCGTATGTCAGTGGTCTTACTCATCGCTTTTGCTATAGCCCCGTTTTGGTCGGTACAAAAGTACATCTTTGTTAGAGCGCGGTGGTCGCGCCTTAAGCACTAATTCATATCCGTCCGGGAAATTAACCCCAATGGCGCGCAGAGCTGCTCCGTCCAAATGGCGTTTGTTCTCTGGCGCATCAATTATCCATGCGGACTTGAGCGCCTGTGCATCCATGCGTGCCAAAATAAATTCAAATGTAGATTGGGAGTTTTTTTCGGTGGCGATCAACCACGGCACGCTCATCAGCTTTGCGTTCAGATGATAGCTCAGGAATGGCGACATGCCGGAGAGGTCAATCAAATATGCACGCTCGCCATCTGCGCCAAGCTGATCGTAAAACTGCCCCATTTGGTTGAGGTATTTCGCCGTAACGGCATCCACTTTCAATGTACCGCCCGCGCCGCCGCGTATACTGATTTGTGTCGTTTGCGCGGACAAAGGCGCTGGTAATCTATAGGGTTTTTTTTGAGCCAATTGATAGACGCTATAGGGCACAAATAACAGTGCCGCCAGCACGCTCATGCGCCAATATGCGGATAATGATCGCCCCATGAGAACAAGCGCTAACACACAAACCGCAACCAGAAATCCACCTGCAAACAGGCTTTGCTTTAACCACAAATTACCCGTGCCAAAGGCAAAGACATAGGGCATAGTCGGCAAAAGCAAAAAGGCGGCAATCCAATTTGCGCGTACTGATTTATCGTCACAAAATAAACGGCGCAGGGATAGTGTGGCAAATAAGACTAATGTCAGCACTAATAAATAACCAGAGACTTCTACATCCCGGGGCAATTGTCCCCCCGTAAAATGCGTGCCAAATTTAACTACCATGCCCAGAAACCCAAAAGCCGACATGGTATAAAGAACTTGCTTAATTATTTTGCTTTTCACATATTTTAAATCTGCAAAAACCGCACCCGTAATACTGGCGAAAACCCACGGTAAATAGGTGCGGCTTTCCTCGTCTATATCGCCCAAAAATCTGCTTATAGATCCAAAAACATCTGTGTGCCGCCCGCGTATTTGCCGCATTTCCAGCCCGGCGATTTGCCTGTCCCATATGACCGAAAGCGGCTCGACAGCGAAATGGGTCAGTAGCAAAAACAACACCCCTCCCAGCACGCCAAAGCCCGCGAGTTTCATCGTCATGCCAGACCATGCCGTTTTGGCCTGTGACAGATACAACCCCGCCGCCAGACCAAGAAACAAAACCGTGCTTGTCGCCCGGCTCAACACAAGCCCGGCCATTAAAAATCCGGTGAGGAGGGCAAGCCCGTAGAAAAACTTGCTGGCAACCCCCTTGCGTCCGATGGCGCATAGCCACAAAACCAGCCCGGTCAGAGCATAGAGCAATATCACCGCCACAGCATTATAGGATGGATCTGGCAGCCACCAAAAATAATACAGATAAACACTGGCCCATATGGCCAGGAAAGCGGCCAAGTTTACGGGTGATTTGCGGTAGTCGAGTTCGAAAAACCGGATCATGCCGAAACTAAAAACCCCGCCCGCCAGCCAAAACAGTCCAAACACCCAAAGCCGGTTTTCAAGGATGCCTTCGCCCACAGGCAACATATCCCACAACACAAAATACTGGGACGACATAGAGCGAATTTCCGAAAATCGCGACAGTGTATTATAATAATGCCCAGTATCGGCAATATCCAAACCGCGCCCCAAATTGAGAAATACTATTACTGGCAAAACCCAAAACACAGCCCCTACCAACAGAGCCAAAAACCAATACAGGCGCGCCCCCTGCGCATACTCTCCAGAATGTTTACCACTATGACCCATGTGCGCCTGTTACCCCGTTTAAAGGCAAGCATCAACCACAGTCTTTTGACAGCACAATAATTAAAGCTAAGCCAATTCGGCTTGACTGCCCCACTGTCACCACCACTCTATAATTTGCGCTGAAAGATGAAAGGTTCAGACACGCATTACATAAGCCGCGCAAAATAGGCCAATTGTGCGCTTTTTAATAGCCTCAATATAAACGATAAGAAAAACGGAACAATCAATCAGTCAAACTGGCTTGGCTATAGTCACAAAACATTTCTCCCTCCGTTTACGGGGGAAGTGCCGGAGCGTAACGGAGGCACTGGGGGCACGGATTTATTCTCATTGACAATCCATCACGCTCCCTCTACCCACATCCCAAGGCAAGCGAGCGGGACGATGAACAATTTGTTTTTTATATATGATTTGGTTGGCGAATCCTGTTCGCGACCTAGCCTGCCTTGCCCACGATTGTGACGTTCTAGCTTAACCGCTGAGAGACCGCACCTTCAGGCCACCTTGCTTCGGAGGTTTTTTATTGTCTCCGTTTCCCCCATACTTAATTAAAATTACGGATTGATGATGACGGATATACTTGAACTGAATGAGCACCACAAAGCTGAACTCCCGACCGCTTGGCCGGGTGAATTGAAGGCTTTGCTCTTGCTCGGCATTCCTATGGCGCTTACCCAATTGGCGCAATTTTCTATTTACACCATTGATATTCTCATGATCGGGCGGGTCGGGGCAGCCGAAGTAGCGGCGGCTTCTCTTGGTTCGGTGATTTATTTCATGCTGTGGATGCTTGGTGCGGGGCCTGTTATGGCCGTGTCGCCTTTGGTGTCGCAAGCCCTGGGAGCAGACGTCGCCGACCGCCATGATGCGCGGATTTCTGTGCGCATGGCGCTGTGGTGCGTGGCTTTCATGACGCCCGTCATGTTGGTATTTGCGTTTTTGGCAGAGCCGCTGGCTTTGCTAGCGCGCCAAGACCCGGAGCAATCAGCAAAGGCGGGCAGTTACATTCTCGCCCTGGCGGCGGGTTGGCCATTTGCGCTGGGGACGATGATATTGCGTAATTATTTGGCGGCTATTGGCAAAACTATGGTGCCGTTTTTATTGGTCATGGCCAGTGTTGCATTGAACGCAGGGCTAAATGCGCTTCTGATTTTTGGTATGTTCGGCTTACCGGCGCTGGGTCTTGTCGGGGCGGGCATCGCCTCATCGCTAGCTTATTGCATCGGATTTTTCATGTTTGTGGTCTATATCCAAATGGACAAGAAATCCGCCGAATTTCGGATATTTCACCATTTCTGGCGCCCCCATTGGAACCGACTGCGCGCAGTGTTCAAGCTGGGCTGGCCCATTAGTTTGACAACATTATTCGAAGGTATGTTGTTCAATGCTTGTGTGCTCATCGTCGGGCTTATTGGCGTGCTGGAAGTCGCCGCCTACCAAATCGCCCTGAATATTTCGGCTCTGGCATTTATGCTACCTTGGGGACTGTCCATGGCGGGTGCAGTGCGGGTTGGCCTCGCCAAAGGCGCAGACAATCCTGCCGCCGTCAAGCGGGCGGGGATTTTGACCATGATTATGGGTGTGCTCAGCATTATGCTGTTCGCCGTTCCGGTTGCCCTTTGGCCGCAGGGCGTGGCGGGCCTATATATGGAGCCGGGCAAACCGGATAACCAATTGGTCATCGCCTTGGTCGCATCGTTCCTGCCCATCGCCGCTGGGTTTATGTTTTTTGATGCGGTGCAAGTTGCGGCCAATCAGATTTTGCGCGGTCTTAAGGACGTAAGATGGCCCATGGTGGCAACAGGGTTCAGCTATTGGATTGTCGGTTTTCCGACCGCATTTTACCTCGCCATTTACACACCCCTCGGTG
>JALSHE010000072.1 GCA_026982415.1 Robiginitomaculum sp. | reverse complement strand
TCTCTGCCATACGCGCAAGTCGCTCACCCGCTCCAAAAAACCGCAACCAGTCCGCACCACCGACGATACAGGCAATATGCAACCCAGCCGCAATAAAACTTAGAAACGCGCCGATAAGCAAATACGAATTCAATTCAGGAAAGGTCATGTTTCACCCTCCAGACAAATCACCGAACCAGATCCGCCGCAGCATTTGCCATTTCGTGTAAATCCACCGCTGTGTATAGGTTTAACATCCATACCGCCTCCTTATTTGAGCTTCTTGTCCATACCATACTTCATGGTATGGACAAGAGGGTAATAGCATAAATATGTGGAATGCGAACACTATAACTCAGAAAATTCGGGCTATTGACTGCCAAGCTCCCACTCATGCTGATCCCCATTCACCCCGGCGCATGGCCGGGAATGCAGGTACCCACCTCTGGGTTCAGGGACAAGGAATGGTCTGTAAATTCAACCAAGCAGTCTACAAAATCCCGCTCAAAATTTCACGCAATAGCGGAGTGATACAGCCACCTAGAGCATCATGAACGACCGCTCGCACTTAAGATCAACGGGCTTAATCATCAAGTCCTGGTTTTTCGTCTTCTTCCATGAAGTCCATGACGAATTCACTATCATCTTCTTCCTCGATTGGGTCTTCGTCTATGTCCATTGACAGCATAGGGGTTGGGACTTCGAAATCTTTGGGCAGTCGCGGATCGAGCAGGCCTGCAGCTTTTAGCTCGTCGCGTCCCGGGAGATCCGTGACTTGTTCCAAGTTGAAATGGGCCAAGAAATT
This sequence comes from Robiginitomaculum sp., assembly GCA_026982415.1. GTDB lineage: Bacteria > Pseudomonadota > Alphaproteobacteria > Caulobacterales > Maricaulaceae > Robiginitomaculum_A. The sequence goes on along the minus strand of JALSHE010000072.1, from coordinate 14,359 downwards.
CTCCGTTGTGCCGTAGGTCACTGGACGACCCGGTGTCCGCCTGCGACCCCGAATACGAATCCAGCCCAGTTCCATCAAAACATCAATAGTACCGCCAGAGACAGCGACGCCGCGCACGTCTTCGATTTCGGGACGTGTGACGGGTTGGTGGTAGGCAATAATCGCTAACGTCTCTAGCGCCGCCTTGGATAACTTGCGCGGAGCTTCGCGAATATCAACAAGATTATGTTCAAGGTCAGGTGCCGTTTGAAACCGCCAGCGCTCCGCCACCCGCACAAGATTAACCCCGCGTCCCGCATAGTCACGTGCCAACCGCGCTATTAATGCCCCGACATCACAGCCGTCGGGCATGCGCTCGCGCAGGGTTTCTATATCAATCGGCTCTATCGCGGCAAACAACAAAGCCTCCAACAGGCGCATGTCGGCTTCCATACTCTCGCCGTCTGTATGCGTTTGCAAACGTTCATTCAGGTCAATGATATCGCTTTCTATTCCAGCGGCGGCAGTTTCAACCCTTGATGATGATTTGCCTGATTTGTTTTGGCCTTTATCACTCATGATTTATCCTCATCTTTTTGTAGTTTCCCGCGTAGGTATATCGGCGCGAAGGCTTTTGATTGTTTAATTTCCAATTTACCCTCTTTGGCAAGTTCCAAACCTGCGAGCAGCGAGCTTGCGCGGATGGTTTTTCTTGGGAGCGGCCTGTCAAAATCACTGCCGTCCGGGAGTAACTCGTCCAGTGTTAGCCATTCCATATTCGTCCCGACTGCCCTTGCCAGCCTGTGCCGAGCTTCGACCAACGCCAGCACCAAAGGTTCCGGCAGTTTATGATTGCGGATGGAGGCTTGGGACCGTGTATCGCCGTAAGCCTTGAGCATATCGAAAATTTCAGCCTGATACAGCGGTGTTGTTCGCGAACGCAAACCTTCGGGTGCGCCGCGAACAAAAATGCTCTGCCCGATCATTTTAAGCTTGAACAACCCCTCTGCGGCTCTGCGCATGGCGTCTAGTCTTTGTAGGCGAAACGCCAAATGCGCCGCTAACTCTTCAGCTTCTGGCAGTTGTTCTTCGCCTTCGGTTTTAGGCAAAATAAGCCGCGATTTCAAATATGCCAACCAAGATGCCATCACCAAATAATCGGCTGCCAGTTCAATACGCAAGTGTTTGGCATTTTTGATAAAATCTACATATTGATCGGCAAGTTCCAGTATGGAAATTCGCGCTAAATCCACCTTTTGCATGCGAGCCAGTTCCAAAAGCAAATGCAGTGGCCCTTCATAGCCGTCTATATCAAGGATTAACGCCCGCCCCTGTTCTACCGCGTCGTCTACGGCTTCAAATGCCAGTTCGTCTTGGAAATCCGCGCTCACGTTTCTGGCTCCAATTGTGCCATTAATTTTGTGTATTCCTCCAGCGCCGTAGCATGATTGAAAGGCTCAAAACTCTCTGCCATTAAATCCGCCAATTGTGCGCGCCGCAAAGCTTCGCCTGCTAGCGGCTTTAGGCCTTTGGCCACTTTGACCATGTCCGGCAATTGCCCGCTACACTGCAAGACTATATCGCATCCTGCGGACAAGGTCTTGCGCGCCAATGTAGTCAAGCCGTCGCCCATAACATTCGTATGCAATGCTTTCATATCCAAATCATCACTCATCACCAAACCGTCATAGCCGATATTTTGCCTGACTACCTTCTGGAACCCGGTTTTCGAAACTGTGATCGGTTGCGCCTTGTCAACACACGCCAAAACTACATGGGCGGTCATGGCCACGGGCGCATCCGACAATGCTTTGAACGGCACAAAATCTGTGTTCTCTAATTCGGACAAACTTTCAGTAATAACGGGTAAGGCTTTGTGACTGTCTACTGCGGCGCGGCCATGACCGGGAATATGCTTAATTACGGGAACAATTCCACCTGCGGTCAAACCAGCCATACAGGCATGCGCCATCTTTATCATCTTATCCGGGTCTCGGGAAAAAGCCCGGTCAGATATAATCGGATCAGCACCAAATACGGGCAAATCAAGCACGGGCGCACAATTTGCCGTAATACCAACAGAGCGTAAATCATCGGCTATCATACGAAAGTTCAGCCAAATAGCCCGCAAAGCATCTCGCTTGTTCAGTCTGTACAATTCCCCAAAATCGTATGCCCATGGTGATTTACGCCAATGAGGCGGCCCAAGCCTTTGCACACGACCACCCTCCTGGTCCACAAATATCAACGCATCACGCCCTACCGTATTTCGCAAATCTGCGCACAATTTACGCACTTGTTCCGGCGTTTCAATATTGCGACCAAATAGGATAAATCCCCACGGGTTACAATCGCGAAAAAACACCGCTTCAGAGGCAAGCAATTCCGGCCCGTTACAGGCAAATATGGCAGCATTTATTGTCATCTTAGGGTAACGATACAGTCCTGTTTGGCGGCCTTTAGTTTTTGGCACATTTGATTGGCAGCCGTCTTGCTAGGCAGTCCGCTGACCCGCAAACGATAATAAATCCCCCGCTCGTTCAAATCAACGCGCTTGATGTCGGCAAAATGCGCAGATGTTAGAATATTGCCCATTTTGCCGGAGAGCTTGCGCCACAGCGCGTCCGCTTCTGCCCGAGAACGTAAAGATGCCACCTGAACGACATAATTCCCTGTGACAGTTTTTGGGTTGGCAACGCTAGGCCTTGTTGTCCCTGTGTTTGACTTCCCTGCATTTGACTTCCCTGCATTTGGGGTTGGCGGCAAAGTCGTGGCAGATTCTTTAATCACCACATTTGCCGCAGGTTTTGAAGTAGGTTTGGTTACGGGTCGCGGCTTCAGCAAAGGCTCTTCGGTTATCGGCACTGTTTTCACTATAGTTTCGGTATTGGTTCCGTTTAAAACTTCGTAAATTTCTTTATCCTGATTTGGGGTCTGCGCTCCACCGCGTTCTACGGGCACCACTTTATAGGGCGCATTATCCGCTAAAATCCGAGGTGTTTGTTCCCGGTCTCGGGTGCCCGAAGCGAATAACTTTAAAACGACCAATGCTAAAAACAACAAAAATACTGCAGCGCCGATAAGTTTTATCATGCCGCCTCGCGCAGATTGCTCACGCACGTCAAATGGTTGGTGGGCATTTTCTGAACCCGGGATATAGGCGTCTTGTGGCTCATTTTCCATTAGATTTTCCTCAAATTCCATGCCGATTTTATGCGACCGCGAATCGCATGAATGCCGAACTATACTGTGTTTATAAAGCAATAAACACTACATATCAGAATGCGCCGCGCTTAGTTAACGAAAGGTTACAAATACCCAGTGACAGAAAACAGCTTGCGGTGCTCTTCGATAGCAAAACGATCGGTCATTCCAGCGATATAATCGCAGATTACGCGTGCCGTTTCTGGAGTTTTCTCGCCTTTACATTGGGCGAAGATTTCAGTTGGTAACAGGCTTGGATCATCAATAAACAAGCCGAACAACTCTTCAACCACACGCACTGCCTGCCCCATCATACGGTTAACTTTGTAGTGGCGGTACATGTTTTCATACAAAAACTTGCGCAAAGGTTTTTCCTCTGCTCGGTACTTATTCGAAAAAGCAATGACCGGACGGTCTAGCGAACGAATATCATCCGCACTTTTCGGATTGTGTTCGGCCAGACGCGCGCGACTTTCCTTAAGCACATCTGCCACCATATAGCCGATCAAATCACGAATAACCTCGTGGATAAGGCGGTCGCGGGGAATGTCCGGGTAACGCGCCCGCACGTCTGCGAATGCACGGCCAACCAACGGCACCCGGCTGACGTCCTCAATAGAAAATAGCCCGGCCCCCAAACCATCGTCAATATCATGGTTGTTATAGGCAATATCGTCGGCCAAGGCCGCCACTTGGGCTTCGGGGCCGGCAAATGTATCCAGTTCCAACCCGCGCCAATCATCCAGCGCTGTCATCGCCCATGGCAGCTCGCTTTCAGGGTTGTCGGCATCAATTAGCGGGCCATTGTGCTTGGCAATACCCTCCAGGGTTTCCCAACACAAATTAAGTCCGTCAAATTCAGCGTAGCGACCTTCCAACTTTTCGATAATTCGCAAGGTCTGGGCATTATGGTCAAAACCGCCATAAGGCTGCATAACTTTTTGTAGCGCCATTTCGCCGCTATGACCGAACGGCGGATGTCCTAAATCATGAGCCAAAGCCAAACATTCCGCCAAATCCTCATCCAAGCCCAAAACCCGGGCAATGGATCTGGCGATTTGCGCGACCTCTAGCGAATGGGTCAAACGTGTGCGGTAAGTATCGCCCTCATGGGCGACAAACACTTGGGTTTTGCCTTTTAGGCGGCGAAAGGCAGTTGAATGAATAATTCTGTCTTTGTCATGCTGGAATACCGTTCGTTCAGATTTTCCCACTTGTCCGATTTTGCGCCCTCTGGAGTTATCAGGGTTACTGGCAAAAACCGCTCTTTCTCTCTTTGGAGAAAACATAACCCGTTTTTGAGAAAAATTTTTCAAATCACTTCACCTTTTTGTTTTATTCCCTATATTGTAACTATCAGTTTTAATAAAGCGAATGTTATATGCCCAACCCAAATATCAGTATGAGCGCCTCTGCTGCCAAACAAATCAATGTCATTATGGCCAAGCAGGCTGAAAAACAATTCTTACGCGTGGCCGTAAACGGCGGCGGCTGCTCCGGGTTTCAATATGCTTTTGACTTCGCTGATACCCCTAATGAGGACGATCTTATCCTGGAACTAGACGGCGCAAAAATTCTGATCGACGAAATTTCCCAAGAATTTCTCAAAGATAGCGAAATAGATTATGTGCAGGAATTGATCGGCGCTGCCTTCAAGATACACAACCCTCACGCCAAAGCATCGTGCGGCTGCGGAACGAGTTTTTCTTTTTAGAGCGGCGTATTACAAAAGAAACTTACTTCCCAAGACACCACTTCAATATTGCTTTTTGCGCATGCAGACGGTTTTCAGCCTCATCAAACACGACGGAGCTTGACCCGTCGATGATAGCTGCTGATACTTCCTCACCCCTATGGGCAGGCAAGCAATGTAAGAACAGCGCATCATTTGCAGCTACATTCATAAGCGCCTCATTGACCTGCCAATCACCAAGGTCAGCCATACGTTTGTCAATATCCTTGTCGCCCATAGACACCCATGTATCGGCGATGACAACATCAGCATTGGCGCAAGCTTTCAGCGGGTCTTGGATAAGGTCGATATGCGCACCCTCTGCCCGCGCCCGCTCTACCATTTGCCCTGAAGGGCCGTAGCCGTCGGGTGTGGAGACCGCCAACTTATAGCCAAATTTCGAGGCTGCATTAATGAAACTCATAGCAACATTATTCCCGTCCCCAACCCAACATAAACGCAAGCCTTTCAAGTCGCGACCTTGCTCCTCAAGGGTCATTAAATCTGCCATGATTTGGCAGGGGTGATTGTAATCCGTTAGCCCGTTAATCACAGGCACCGTTGCGTTTTGCGCGAGAGCGACCAGCGCGCTATGGTCGTTGGCGCGTAACATGATCGCATCGACAAAGCGCGACAGAACTTTCGCCGTATCTTCGATGCTTTCCCCGCGCCCAAGCTGCATATCATCTGCGCTTGTGGTAATACTACTACCGCCAAGTTGCGCCATACCGACTTCAAAAGAAAACCGTGTGCGGGTCGAACTTTTCTCAAACAACATCGCCAATATATGCCCCGACAAAGACGCATCAGCATCTACCGCGCCTTTTGGAAGACCTTCCCGTGCTTTCTTACAGCGGTGCGCCTCATCCAAAATTTCGCGCAACTCTTCTGCGGGGATGTCAGCGAGGTCTAAAAAGTGCCGGAATATTGTACTGCTCATGCTTTCGTCCATATCAAACAAGATTGAAAGCGAACTGACTTATCATGAAACCGGTCACAAGCAATGCATTATTTACAAGTGAGGAACAAAAGCTGGATTCTAGCCTAACAATCAAGAGGTCAGTTCAGGGATAAATTCCCGTTCCACCATCTCGTCTGACTGCCAGACCTGCTCAATAAATTCGATATTCTCCTGCGCCAGCATCTCTAATAGTGGCGTATAGATATTCTTTGTCACAGGCAAGAGCAGCCCGGTCTGCTCTATAACACCGTCTGCAATTAATTGTGCGGCTATGGCCGCAGGATAACCAACCGTTGCCGCCATGGCGCTAAAACCATTGGGTGAGCCGATGGATTTAAGGCGTGCGGATTTATAAATTTTGGTTCCGTCCGCTCTTTTGATGATGAATTTGTGTTGCAGGATTATCATGTCTTTCTCACCTTCCAGGTAGGAAAGTTTTTCTAATAACAAAACGCAAAATTTATCAAACGGGCTAGCCCCCTCAGGAAGCCGTTCATCCGAAAAGACTCCGAGCCACTCTAGCGCCGCCCACGCGGTTGAATTGGCATTAATTTTGTGATTTTCCAATTCAGTCGCAGAATTGAGTTGCCGGATAAATGCGTACCAATCATTTGCCTGTGTAAGGGTAGCGTCCATGCCAAACAAGCCGAGCGCCTTAGCCAACTGCATGATTTGGCAAAATCCGGGATAGCGCAGGGTACCTCTTATCAAAGTGCTAACTTCTGGGATGCCGTAAATGTCTTTATACAAGAGCGAGTTGCGGTTGGGGTAACATTCAAGGTTCAGTCCGCCGATATGTACAGGTCTGGCCCAATCCATTAAACTCTCAGCGGCGACGGTGACACCTTGCCCTGCCCGTAAATAATCCGCCTGATTGAGCAAAACCATGATCGCGCCTTTGGGGTTCCATGAGAATTTATAGCCGAGCGGATTATTATTATCGTCCGGCGCTGGGATACCGCCGCACCACGATACGAATGCTTCGATTTGTTCGCCCTTGGCGTGAGCCGCATCAATAATCTGCATAGCGCTTAGATGGTCAATACCCGGGTCTAGACCTATTTCGTTCATGATACAGATGCCGGCCTGTTTAGCCTCATTACCCAGCGCCAACATCTCTGGTGATTGGTAACTGGCACTGACCATATGAGTGCCTGCCGCGATACACGCCCGTGCCACTGTCGGATGAAAGGGCGGCGGCACCATGGACAGTACCACATCAAAATTTGTAGCGCGGATTGTCAAAGCGTCCTTGTCAGTCACATCAATAACCTCTGCGCTTGCATTCGCATAGCCTATCGCCAAGCCTTGCGCATCCGCCAAAATATTATTGGCAATGACAATTTTATTTTCAGCACGCCGACACAAAAAACCTACCAGAGGTGCAGTCACTAACCCTGCGCCTAATACCAAAAACCGAGCCATAATCATTCCTTATTTGCTACACAGACAATGTGCATCACTGAATTACACAAGACAAGTCATGCTAGTCGTGTTACGCAAACAAAAAGGGGAATATCATGGATTCAAATTTTCTGTCGCTGATGCCAGTGATTATCACATTGATCGTTGCCGTGTGGGCGCGCAATGTTATTTTGGGTTTATTCTTGGGCGTTTTTTCTGGCGTTCTTCTTCTGAACGGCGTGAACCCGTTCACCGGTCTGCGGATTATGGTCAATGATTATATGGTGGCTGAAGCGGCTGAAAGCTCCCATATGGGCATTCTCATTTTGATGATATTCATTGCAGGGCTTGTTGGTTTGATGGAAAAGTCCGGAGGTGCTGCTGCATTTGCTGGCATGATGGTTAAATATATCAAAGGCAAAGTCGGCGCGCAAATAGCCGCATGGGTTAGCGGCTCCTTGTTGTTCTTCACTGATTCCGGCACGCCGCTGATTGTTGGCCCGCTGTTTCGCCCTATCACCGATGGCCTCAAAATATCACGGGTCAAACTGGCCTGGATTATTGATAGCACCGCCTCCCCCGTCGCCGTCCTCATCCCGTTCATTGGTTGGGGTTTGTATTCGCAAGGGCTGATTGCCGCCGAATACGAAGACCTCGGTATCAATGAAAGTGCGTTTCTTACTTATGTGAAAGCCGTCCCATTCCAGTTTTATTCGATCATGGCCGTTCTCATGGTTCCGGTCATCATCATCGCCAAAGCAGACTTTGGCTCTATGAAGAAGTTCGAAGACAATGCGGCCAAAGGTATTGTCGCCGAAAACCAAGCCGTTTTGAATGCCGAAATTGTGAGTAGTGAAGCTCTCGACAAAGCCAAACCGATTATGGTCTGGTTACCCCTGACAATTATGCTGACCGTCATGTTTGGCCTGCTTATCCCGATGGGTTTTCCCATGCATATGGAAAATGTGCCATCCAATGCGTTTCGCGGCAGCTTGTCCACCGGGTATATTCTCGCGGCCATAGCTTTAATGTTGTTGATGGCACGGTATGGTGTTCGGTCTTTAGCATCAGGGTTTTCACTTTATTTAGAGAGCATGAGCAAAATCATCAGCATACTCGCCATTTTGGTTTTGGCGTGGTCGCTTGGCGCTATCGGCAAAGATCTGGGCGCACCTGAATATATTTCGCAATTGGTAGCTGGAAAATTACCCGCTTATTTGATTCCCGTGGTCGCCTTTGCTGTTGGCGGCATCATTTCCTTTTCCACAGGTTCGTCTTGGGGGACTTACGCAATTTTAATGCCGCTGATCATTCCCCTCGCCTATGCGTTTAATGCGCCGATGTATGTGTGTATTGGCGCGGTATTATCAGGCGGATTGTTTGGGGATCATTGCTCACCCATATCCGATACCACTATCCTCTCGGCAACAGGTGCAGGCTGCCACCAGCTTGATCATGTTAAAACCCAAATACCTTATGCCTTGTTTAATGGTGCTTGTTGCCTTGCTGCCTTCATATTCGCAGGCATAACCGGAAGCGTCTGGGGGCTTGCACTTGGTATTGCGCTCATGTTGCTCGGCTTATTTGTCATTAAGAAATTTATTTCTTAAACAGCATTTTTGCCGCCGTAAGCAATTGTGCTTTTTCGACTTTGAAACCAGAGCGTATCCATAGGGCTTTAAGTGCTGCTAGAGCCTTACCAAGCTTTTCTCCGTGGGGAATGCCCAGAGTAATTAAATCTTTCCCCGTAACCGGAAATTCTGGCCATTGCCAATCGCGAGCGGTTACATATAGCCTCCACCATGCGCCGGATTCTATGGGATCGTCCGCACCTGCTGAACGTATCATTGCTCTATCCATAGCCACTTGTTTCCCCGATGTGTAAATTGCGATATTGGTTTCCTTATCGGGCAGGCCGGGGCGTAAATCCGTTTGATCGCCTGCCCAATATATCAGCCTGGCCTTTTCCTTATTGGACATTTTCAAACGCTTGCACAGCCGTGCCATAGCCAATTCGTCCCGCGCCGACATGGCCATCAGGCGCACATATGGATCAGGGGTGAGGGCGTATTTTTCCTCTAAGGCACAGATTAATTGCAAGCCTTCGCTATTACTGGCCTCGGGCAAAAGGGTTTCCAAAATTCCGTTCACCGACATGACATTGACCGTCCGAAACGGTGTAGGTGCGGACAGCAGCTTCTTAATTTCCGACCAAACACGCTCTGCGGATAAAGTTTTAAGCCCGGCTTTTAATTCCCGGCACGCGGTCAACCCATCTGCATCCATAGATTTGTCCGCACTGTACCAGGCATTGAAGCGAAAGAAACGCAATATGCGCAAATAGTCTTCTTCGATACGGGTGCGGGCATTGCCAACAAACCGGATTTTGCGGACTTTAATATCGTCTAGCCCTTGCCCGGTCGGGTCATATATCTTCCCGTCTAAATCCACATAAAGCGCGTTGATGGTAAAGTCACGACGGCGGGCATCTTCTGTCCAATCCTCGGTGAACTCCACCGTAGCCCGGCGTCCGTCCGTGCTGACATCGCGGCGCAAGGTGGTGATTTCATAGACCGTGCCGTCGACGACTGCGGTTAAAGTGCCGTGGGCTAGGCCGGTTTCGTGGACGGAGATATTTTCGGCTTTTAAAAGTTTAGCGACTTGGCGCGGCTCTATCGTCGTGGCAATATCATAATCCGCCAATGGCTCGCCCAGTAAGGCATTGCGCACACAGCCGCCGACAAATCTGGCGCTCTCCTTTGGCAGGGCTGCAAAAAGCCGTTTGGTTTCATTTGACTTAAGCCAATTATTCTTGAGTTTCATTGCATATCCTTTGGTAAATCCGGTACAGCATCATGGCCGTCATGCCCCAGACATGCCAGGTTAGGGCGTCCGCATTTGGCCAGGGCATATCGTATAATTTATGGGTCGTACCATCAAACTCTACCCGGCGCGGTATATGATTTTCGGGGTTCATAAAAAACGCGAACGGAATTTCTATGGTGTCTTCCACTTCACTGGCACACGGTATAATTTTTGCTGCCGGGTTGAGTATGCCGACAAAGGGCGTGACCCGGTATTGCGATACGGCGTTGAATGAGGGTAAGCGGCCAAGGAGGTGAATGTCCTTTGCACCAATACCAACCTCCTCATGGGTTTCGCGCAGTGCGCCCTGGCACGGGGTTTCACCCGCCTCGGTACGCCCACCCGGAAAACTGATTTGCCCGGCATGGGTCGGCATGTGCATGGGACGTCGGGTCAGTAAAATCTGCCATTCGCCGCGCTTAACCAAAGGAATAAGTACACTTGCCGGGCGTTGGCCATTGCGCTTGGGGATATGGCAATCGTCGCATATGTCCACAGGTTCGAGAACAGCGCCAATGCGTTTAATCACAGGGTCATTTAAATCAAACATCATGTATCCCTTTAGGACCTAAGGGGAAGAATATACCGCCTGCATAAATACCAAGCTGGTTATCAATTTCGAACGCATGTTCGACCAATTCATAAAACACGGATCGGATAATCAGCGCATCCAGCCGCCCACGCACGCGAACCAGCGGTGTAGGTTCTAAACTCACGGGGTCAGTTTCGACACTAAGTGGATGCTCCGCACCCACTTCTATCACCTCGTCCATATTGGTGGTGAAGAACAAGCGCTGGTTTTTACTGCTACCCTCAATATCAACCCGCACAGCTAGAAAATGGGCGCATTCTACGTTGATGTGGATTTTCTCAACAGGCGTGACCAGATATGTTTCGCCGTCTTCGTCCTTGCGTAAAACCCGCGCGAATAATTTGACCAATGGTGCACGGGTGATGCATGTACCCTCATGCCACCAAGACCCGTCCTTGCGAATGACCATGTCCATATGGCCGCAGTGTTTTGGATGCCATTTATCCACGGGCAAAGCCCCATCTCCTTGCGCACGGGCGGCTTTGATCAGTGCGGACAGACCGGAATTTCCATTATTTAATGTGGACACATGCAAGATTCCTTTTGCGCTTTAGACTTAATGCCTTAAACCTAAGCAATCGAGATAACCATACAAGAGAAATAAATATGACGACTTCAGCACTTGAGAAAAAACTCGCAACCGCCAGCGCCAAATTGGACAAGGTTAAAACGGAAATTTCCAATGTCGTTATCGGCCAGAAAGCTGTTGTTGATTTATCCTTAGCGGCTATGTTGTCCGGCGGCCATGCTTTGCTGGTCGGGGTGCCTGGGCTAGCCAAAACCTTGCTGGTGGAAACTTTATCCACAGTGCTTGGGCTTGATGGTAAGCGTATCCAGTTCACGCCCGACCTCATGCCCGCAGATATTATCGGATCCGAGGTTCTGGAGGAAAACGCTAAAGGCAAGCGCTCATTCCGGTTCATCCCGGGGCCAGTGTTTTGCCAGCTTCTCATGGCCGACGAAATAAACCGTGCCAGTCCGCGCACCCAGTCCGCCCTGTTGCAAGCCATGCAAGAACGCTTCGTCACCGTCGCAGGTGCGCGTCATGACCTGCCCGCGCCGTTTCATGTGTTGGCCACGCAAAACCCGATTGAGCAAGAGGGGACATATCCGCTGCCGGAAGCCCAACTCGATAGATTTTTGTTTCAAATAGATGTGGGCTATCCCAAAACGGATACAGAGCGCGAGATTTTATTGGCTACGACAGGCACACAACAGGGTAGCGCTAAGAAAGTCATCACGCCCAAAGGTTTGATGGATATGCAAGACTTGGTGCGTTCTATGCCCATTGGCAATACGGTGGTGGATTGTATTTTATCATTGGTGAGAAATGCCCGTCCCGACCAGAGCGAATATGATTTCATCAAAGACACGGTGGTTTGGGGCCCTGGGCCGCGCGCGGGACAAGCGCTTATGCTCGCCAGTCGCGCCCGCGCACTTTTGGACGGCCGTATTGCGCCTAGCGTAGATGACGTGCTGGCCCTAGCCGCCCCGGTTCTCAAACACCGCATGGCTCTAAGTTTCGCCGCCCGCGCCGACGGCGCCAATCTCGACGACCTAATCACCAAGCTGGCTGAACGGGTGAGTTAGTGATCTGCAGTGTTCAAAAAACCAGAGTTACGGGTGTCTCAGATAGTCCGTTACCCCTCACCTTGTTCCTCTCCCATGGGGAGAGGAACAAGGTGAGGGGTAACGGACTATCGAGGATAACGGTTACCAGATATTTTAATAGCTTCCCCCATGGAAAATGGGGGAAGGAGTAAGATGCCCATTACCACGAAAAACACCCAACTCAGACGTGACGCGGAGCATCTTGCTGCGCCTTACCCGCATTTGCTGGCCGAGGCGGAACGGGTGGCGGCTATTGTGGCGCAAGGCGTGCATGGGCGCAGGCGCGCCGGCCAAGGCGAGACATTTTGGCAGTACCGGGATTATTCAAATTCCGATAGCGCCCACGATATTGACTGGCGACGCTCGGCACGCTCAGACCATTATTATGTGCGCGAAAACGAATGGGAAGCCGCCAATACCGTCTGGATGTGGCGGGATGGATCGGACGGTATGGGCTGGAAATCCCATAAAGCCTTACCGACCAAAAAGGACAGGGCGTCCGTGTTGATGATGGCGCTATCGTCCCTATTGATGCGCGCCGGGGAACGCTGCGCCGTGTTGGGTATGAGCGAACGCCCGCATACGGGGCGCTTTGGCATTGAGCACATTTCTTATAAGTTAGCGACGGGTGCAGGCGGGATGGATGCGCTTAGCGCAGATTTCTCCGCCCACGCCAAATTAGTGCTTGCGTCAGATTTTTTGGCGCCTGCAGGAATTTGGCGCGAGCGCTTAGCCGCTCTATCGGCACGCCCGGCCAGTGGCATACTCCTGCACATAGTCGACCCGGCAGAGCGCGGGTTTCCGTTTAAAGGCCGGGTGCAAATGCTTGAGCCTGGCTCGAAAGTAGCCAAATTACCTTTTTTGCTCGGGCGGGCGGAAAAAATGCGCGATAAATATTTGGAAAAATTCGTCGCGCACGAAGACGCACTGGCGCAAACCGCAAACAGGCTTGGCTGGACGCTTATCACTCACACGACGGATCAACCAGCCACACAAGCACTGAGCGCCATGTATCAAGCCCTTGCGGGGGATGTATAATGGTACTTGGCCCGGTCACATTTTTGGCACCTTTGGCATTATTCGGCTTGTTGGCTCTGCCGATTATTTGGTGGGTTTTGAAAATCACCCCGCCCAAACCACTTTTGCAAATATTCCCGCCATTGCGCTTGCTCGCGGATATTCACAAAGAGGAAGACACCCCTAACGCTACGCCGATTTGGCTTTTACTGTATCGTTTGCTTATGGGGGCATTGCTGGCAGTGGCATTGGCCAAGCCAATATTGTTCAAGCCGGACGTGGAGACCAACCGTCCGCTTGTCCTTATCATAGACAATGGTTGGGCGGCGGCAGGAAATTGGTCTGCGGTCATTAACGAAGCCGAAGCTTTGGCCGAACAAGCCGTGTCTGAAAACCAGATGGTAGCGGTTTTGCGCAGTGTCGATTTGCGCGGCCAGAACGCGGACGGATTTATGCCCGCCGCCCAGGCCCTTAAATCTATCCGTGCCCTGCAAGTCACGGCTTATGAACCGATGCGGATAGAACTGGCGGACCGCTTGGCTGCGATAGATTTATCCGGTGCAGATATTATCTGGCTGTCGGACGGGGTGGATTATGGGGCGGCGAAAGACTTTAAAGCCACACTGAAATCTGGTGGCAATCAAAAGCTTTACCACCCTGCCTCCGCCTTAAGTCCGCTCCTAGCGGGTGCCATAGAGGAAACCGCCAACGGGTTTCGTGCGACTTGGCACCGTGTGGATACGGCGAGTTTGCGTACACACAATATCGTCGCGTTCAGCCCCCAAGGCCGGGTGCTGGCACGCACTGAGCTAAAATTTATGCCCGGGGAAGCTAAGGCCGAAGCCAATTTTGAACTGCCCGCAGAATTGCGCAACCGTGTTTCCCTGCTCAAGCCTGAAGGGTTTGCTTCGGCGGGGGCGGTTAAATTATTAGATGATAGTTGGGGGCGGCCTTTGGTTGGCCTGCTTAAGGGCAGTGACGCCAACACCCAACC
>JALSHE010000071.1 GCA_026982415.1 Robiginitomaculum sp. | reverse complement strand
ACTTAAGCAAGCCGGGTGGAATGTAAACACAAAGGGTCTGAACGGTGCGCCCAAATTACGGATTATCGCCAGCCGTCAAATCCACGGCACCGTGATTAAGGCGGCGGCCTTGCTTGGTCTCGGTGTCGACAGTTTTGAATGGGTCGACATGGACTCAGAGGGGCGAATGATCACGGCAGATATGCCGAAGCTAGACGCACACTGTATCGTCATTGGGCAAGCGGGCAATGTCAATTCCGGCGCATTTGAAGACTTTGAGATCATATGCAAAGCCGCCCGCAAAGCAGGGGCTTGGGTGCATGTGGACGGGGCGTTCGGGCTGTGGGCGGCGGCAACCACAAGGCTTAAACATTTAACCAAAGGCATGGCACTTGCCCACTCTTGGTCGGTGGACGGCCATAAAACATTAAACGCGCCCTATGATAACGGCATACTTTTGTGCGCCGAGCCAGACGCCATGGTCAATGCCCTACAATTGGCCGGTGATTATATTGTCCATAGTCCAAAGCGCGACGGCATGTTGTTCACCCCCGAAATGTCGCGCCGCGCCCACGGTACAGAGCTTTGGGCGGCGCTTAAATATCTGGGCAAGGACGGGGTGGATGAACTCGTGTGCGGCTTCCACGACAGAGCCGTGCAAATGGCAGACGAGCTTAGGGAAGCTGGGTTTGAGATTATAAACGAGGTGGTGTTTAATCAGGTTTTGGTGGCGTGCGAGACCGACGATATAACGAACCAGACAATGGCAAATGTTCAAATGAGCGGTGAGTGCTGGGCGGGCGGTTCCAAATGGCATGGCCGCCAAGTCATACGGATCAGCATATGTTCTTGGGCCACCACAAAAGCCGATATAACAAGATCGTGCCGCGCATTCATAGACGCTCGCGCCATGGCAAATGCTTAACGCAGTCCAAGTTCAGAAGATTCGATACTAGCCAATACGGGATTTGCTGCGCTGACACCGTTCTCTGATGCGCTGAGTAATAGAGCTTTGGCTTTGGTGATGTCTTGTGTTTGAAGCGTGCCGTTTTGATAAAAGCGCCCCAGTTCATATTGGGCGGCGGCATTGTTTTGCGCCGCCGCTTTTTCGAGCCAATGCACGGCTAACTTTATGTTTTTCTCCCCGCCTTCTTCGCTTAAATACAGGCGCGCCAAATTGGTTTGCGCTTGTGCATCTCCGGACATAGATGCGAGTTTATATTGCTCCAAAGCTATGGTCATATTTTGCGCGACCCCGGTACCGTTTTCGTAGAGCTGCGCCAAAAGTCCGTGGGCTGGCATATGCCCATCCGCCGCCAATTGATTGGCGCGGGTATAGGCTTGTTCGAAGTCATTGTTAGCCAACGCAGTTTCGTATAGGGCGATACGCCGCGCCAAGAGCATTTCATTTTTTTGGGCAAGGCCAAAACCCACCCCAAACAGGGCGGCAAAAACAATGAACGATAATATCAATTTTCTAAACATCTAAACCCTGAAATATCAAGGTTCTGATTAGTCGAAAATGGGTAATGTCCCGTTAGAGGATAGGGTTGATTTTGAGTTAATTTTGAGCTTATCTGAGGTTAAGGCAAGGCCTTTTCCATATCAGCCAACAGAGTTTCCAGCTTGTTATCGCGCACGATACGCACGGGTCTTGAGGCAATCGGCAGGCTGGTAGCGGGCATGTCGCGGACGGCTTTGCGCATGTAATTTTGCCAAATCCGCGCCGGGAGTGTGCCGCCTGTGACCCGCGCCATTTTGGAATTATCGTCATTGCCGACCCAAACCCCTGTGACTAAATCTGCCGTATAACCGATAAACCACGCATCGCGGTAATCATTGGTCGTCCCGGTTTTCCCCGCTACGTCGCGCCCATCTATCCGAGCCGCCTTGCCCGTACCTTCACGCACAACGGTAGAAAGCATCATATTCATTTGACCAAGAGTTTGCGTATCCAGGAGTTTAGTTTTTACTGGCGCCGTATGGTTATAAAGCACATCTCCATTATTGGCGTAAATGGCTTCAATGCCGCGCGGGGCGATACTATAGCCCCAATTGGCGAAGGGCACATAGGCGGCGGTGAGATCATAGAGCGACATTTCCTGCGCCCCCAAGGCGAGCGACGCATAAGGTTTCAATCCGTCCATACCCATTAGACGCGCCGCATCGACCACTTTATCTCGTCCCACGGTTTCGCTAACCTGTACGGCCACAGTGTTAATAGACAGCGCCAAGGCCTGCTCCATAGACATAGCGCCCTGATATGTGTTGGAGAAATTCCCCGGCTGCCAACCATCAATATCAACCGGCTTATCTTCAAAAATACCCCAAGCCGAAAGACCCGATTGAAGCGCCGCCAAATAAACGAACGGTTTAAAGGCCGAACCCGGCTGGCGGTTAGAACTGAGCGCACGATTAAAGCTGGAATGGCGATAATCAACCCCGCCGACCATTGCCCGCACCGCGCCGTCGCCGTCAAAGGTCATGAGTGCCGCCTGTTGAGCATTACGCTTATTATCAAGCCCGCCGCGCACGGCTATTTCCGCCTTTTTTTGCATAGCAAGATCAAGACTGGTGTGGATGGTGATGTCGCTGCGGGGCTGGCCGATTTCCCTGTCCATTGTCGCCAACACCCAATCGGTAAAATACCGCGCGCCCACATTAGCGTTAATCACCAAAGGTTCAATCTCTATGGGCGCGGTCATCGCCTCGTCCCACTGCGCCGGTGTGAGATAGCCCTGGGCGCGCATTTCCGCCAAAACCCGCGCCGTGCGTTCGGCGCTTAAACGGCGGTTTTTCAGCGGGTTGAGCCTGTCTGGGGCTTTTAAAAGCCCCACCAGAAGCGCCGCCTCGCTCGTGTTTAAATCCTTGGCAGGCTTGTTGAAAAACCGCTGCGCCCCGCTCTCTATACCAATAGTGCCGCCGCCGAAATAAACCCGCGATAAATAGGTCTCCAAAATTTCTTTTTTACTCATGCGCAGCTCTAACCAGACCGCAAACATGATCTCTTGCGTCTTGCGCTTCATGGTTTGCTCGCGGGTCAAGAACACATTTTTGGCAAGTTGCTGCGTGATGGTCGAGCCGCCCTGCACAACCCGTCCGGCTTTAAAATTAGCCTTGGCCGCCCGCGTCAAACCGATAGGGTCAAAGCCCGGATGTTTATAAAACCGTCTGTCTTCTATGGCAATAAGGGCTTGGGGCAGACTTGCAGGGAGTGCGTCCAAATCAACGGGCTTGGCTTCCGCCCCGCCTTTGCGCAAAATCTCGCGGCCATAGCGATCGAGGATGACAATTTGAGGTGTGGTTTTCGGCGCCCATAGCGGCGATGTGTCCGGCATATCAAGCGCCGCATAGCCAAACCAGCCAAATATAAATAAAGTGATAAGCCCGCCCGGCAAACCAACGCCCCACAAAGTCCACACCAACCATTTTGGTTTTTTCTTTTTGGACTTTTTAGGGCGGAGTTTTCGCGAGAGCACACGTCGATAAAACGGCACCTGCTTTTCACGCACAGGCGCAACAGGTTGCAAAATCTCATCAATTTCAACGGGCGCTTCAAGTATATCTGTGGTTTGATCTGTGCTCACGACAAGTACCTAGAAAAATTAGTCTTTTCCAATTATCAAGCACAGGCCTTAAGCTATTGTTAAGTAATATGCGTCGCTGTGGTAAAATACGGAGTATTAAATTATAGATTTATGGAGAGTTTATTGGCGTATGGGCAAAAAATAAAACTGTATATCTGATTTGTGCAATAATATGCTTCAACAAATAGCTTGAATATGATGCTTCTCAAGATTTAATAGCAAACCGTTTGCCGCAGTATTTGCAACTGACTTCATCTGCTTGCCCCATGTCCATAAATACTTTGGGGTGACCATCAGCCCCGCCGCCGCCGTCACAGGAGACGCTGTGCGTGTTGACCATTACAGTTTCCGGTTCACGAATTGTTGTTGCGTTTTTGGTCATAGTCGCTCCAATAGCTGTTGCGCAGTGTATGCGGAGTCCCTATCTATTTCAGACACACACTCACGTCAATGCACACATGAAGCCCACTATGACAAATTTACCGCCCGCCATCGAAATATCCGGTCTTAAGAAAACCTATAAAAAAAGCCGTAAGTCCCCGGCCAAGGAAGCGCTCAAGGGCATAGACCTCGTGGTGCCACGCGGTTCTATTTTTGGCTTACTCGGCCCTAATGGCGCAGGCAAATCAACCATCATCAATATTCTCGCCGGGTTGGTGGTAAAATCATCTGGGAGCGCTAAAATAAATGGTTATGATATTGAGAGCCAAACCCGCCAAGCCCGGGCGTCTATCGGGGTGGTGTTACAAGAAATCTCCATGGATGTGTTCTTCACACCCTATCAGGCTTTGGAAAACCAGGCCGGTTATTACGGTGTGCCCAAACGCGAACGCCGCACCGACGAAATACTGGAAGCCCTTGGCCTAGCCGACAAACGCGACGCCTATGTGCGGCAATTATCTGGTGGTATGAAACGCAGATTGTTGATCGCCAAGGCTCTCGTTCACACCCCACCCGTACTGATTTTGGACGAGCCTACTGCCGGGGTCGATATAGAACTGCGCCGTCAGCTTTGGGCGTATGTGCGCGAGTTACACAATAACGGCACTACGGTTATTCTCACCACGCATTATCTGGAAGAGGCCGAAGCGTTGTGCGACAAGATTGCCATTATCCACAACGGCGAAATTACTGCCAATGAAGATAAAGACACTTTGATGGGGCGGCTCGACCAAAAAACTTTGGTGATAACCCCGGGCGCAGAATTAACCACTACGCCCAAAACCCTCAGCAACTTCGCCAGTGAAATTCGCACAGACGGCTCCCTAGCTATCACTTACCGCACGACCAAAACCAAAATCCCGGAACTGTTAGAGCGTATCAGCGCCGCCAATATAACCATAGCCGACCTGCGTACCGAAGAACCCGACCTAGAAGACGTATTCATGGCCTTGACCTATGAGCGGGACGGTTGAATAAACAGGCTCTAGGCCGTCCCTGATGAATTATACCCCTTTGGCAAGCCTGCTTCGGGGATAAACCCGTACATGGGTTCACCCGGCAGAGCCTCTGTGACAATATCGCGTACTTTTAAAAGAGCGTCTAGGTCTATGCCTGTTTCAAACCCCATTGCGTCTAACATAAACACCAAATCTTCGGTGACGATATTTCCGCTAGCACCCGGCGCAAATGGACAGCCGCCTATGCCGCCGAGCGACGCATCAATGGTCGTAATACCGTGGTCAAGAGCGGCGAGCACATTGGCAAGGCCGAGGCCGCGCGTATTGTGCAAGTGCAGTCCGGTTAGGTTTTGTTCACCGACTTCGGCTTTGACGGCTTTGACCAAGGCGATTACATGGCCGGGTGTCGCGTAGCCTGTCGTGTCGGACAAACCAACCTCATCACAGCCCGCCTCCATTAAGGCGCTGGCCAACTCCAGAATTTTTGCTTCCGGGATTTGCCCCTCAAGCGTACAGCCAAAGGCGGTAGAAATGCCGCCTTCGAAGAACGGACGCTCGGCGGGTGGAAGCGTTTTAATCAAGGCCACCATAGCTCGCACCGCGTCCAGCATTTGGGCATGGGTGCGATTGACATTGGCCAATGAATGGGTCTCGCTGGCAGACAAAGGAATGGTGATTTTATGAGCGCCCGCTTTGATAGCGTCTTCGGCTCCGCGCAAGTTTGGCACTAGAACCGCGACTTTCAATCTGTCAATAGTGCGCGCATAGGCGACCAGTTCTGCGGTATCGGCCAATTGCGGCAACAATTTAGGCGGCACGAAGGACCCGACTTCAATCTCGGGTACACCGCAAGCAGCTTCAGCGTCTATCCATGCTTTCTTGGCAGCCAAGGGCATGATGCGTTTTATGCTTTGTAGGCCATCGCGCGGGCCCACCTCGCTGATTTCTATAAAATTACTCATTACTGATTATTTCATGTTCTTTACTTCATATGCTTTACTTCATATTCATGGCCCAAAAATTACCGCCGTCTCCGCCGTCTTGCATGCGCGACAATTCCATATTTATCCGGTACAGACCCGGCCAGTAATAAATAATAATATATTCCACAGGGCGGTCAGTTTCATCGTAAACAATCCGCGATACTTTCAAAAGCGGTGATCCGATACCGATATTTAGCGCCGGGCCGGTGGTGCCGTCCGCCAGCGTCGCCGTGACCGTTTGCCGTGCGCGCGCAATGTTAATGCCAGCCTTTTCTATCATGGCCAATATGGGCTGCTGTTTGAGATCGGTTTTGCTGAACGACCGGCCAATGTCTTCAGGCACATAGGTGATGACATAGGAAAACGGCGTATCGTCTTTATGGCGAGTACGCACTGCGTGCTGTACTTTGGCATCTGGTTCTAGTTTTAGTGCATCTGTCACATGGGGCGCGGCAGTCACATAATCAAATTCTAAAATATGGACTTTAGTTTCCTGGACAATGTTGAGCATGTCCCCCAACAACCCGTCCATATTTCCAAGGGACGAGGAGACGGGCGCTGTGAATGTCACCATGGTGCCACGCCCTCTTTGCCGCGAAACCAGACCCTCTTTGGCCAGTTCGTCCAACGCCCGTTTCACTGTAATGCGCGAGACATTAAAAGTTTGCTCAAGCTGCTTTTCAGTCGGTATGAGTCCGCCATTGGGATAATTCCCCGATAGTATTTTATCACGAATCAGCACATATATCTGGTAATAAAGGGGCGTCCGCAGCTTTTCGTCAATGGCCATTTGAAAGCTGTTCGCATCCGGTGTAATGTTCGCCATGAATTTCCTTTTGGGTTTTCCATCCGGTTAAGTGAATAACATATATTGATATATCCTTTATATCATATAGACAAGGGGATTATGACGACTCAATGCACACAATGTCAGGCCAGAAACAGCCCACTCTGTTCTGTTTTTACAGATACAGAGATCGCCGCGTTGTTTAATTTGGCGCATGTGCGCCGCATTGAAGCGGGTGCATATTTGTTGCACGAGGAAGATCCAGTACGACAAGTTTATAATATTTCCTCAGGCGCCTTGGCACTGGAACGGCTAGCCAGTAATGGTGCCAAGCAGATTATGGCATTTTGCTATGCGGGTGACTTCATCGGTATTTCGTCCGGCCCCTCATATTCCGTAAGTGCGCGCGCGCTAAAACCTCTTACGGCTTGTCAGTGGCCGGAAGCGGATTTACAGTCATTATATAAACAATACCCCAAATTGGAAACTCGGGTTCACGAAATTACCGCGCGGGTGGTCGAAGCGATTATGGATCAATTATTCGTACTGGGTAGCAAAAAATCGGTTGAAAAAATCGCATGGTTTTTGTTGTTTATAGAGACCAAACAAGCACGGGTCGACGGCGCAAGCAAAAGCTTTAACATGCCAATGACGCGTGTGGACATTGCCGACTATCTCGGGCTAACAGTTGAAACCGTGAGCCGAGCATTTACGCAATTAAGGATAAATAAGTTGATCAGCATCACAGACAAATGGACAATAACAGTTGAAGATCGAAAGACACTTACAGCACTCGGCGGCTATGCTACACCTGCTCTGGGGCGAAAAGGATAAATGCCCCACTTATGTTTTATGCTTTCGCCGCACACTCAATATCATACTTGGAGCCGCTCACTTCATCTTTATTTTTTTCGGGCGCAAAAATACACGGTGTGTCACCAAGGCAACGCCGCTGAGGGCGAATAATAAACCAGCGAAAGCGGCTAATTTTAGCCACCATAAGTTAAAGTTGTCACGCTCTTTATAATCCATAATGTGGAGCATCCACATGAAATCAAAAGTGCGCCAGAGACGGGTGCGGACATTAATAAGTTTGCCGTCCACGGGAGCAATATAAAGCCGGGTGTTCGATTTATCATCAAAGGATACCTGCCAGATGGGGATGTCCTTGCGGAAGTCCTTGGGGACAATTTCGGTAAACAGAACCGCTTTGCTAATTTCTGCATCGCCTTTGTAATAAGAACGGGCGACACCTCTGATCTTGTCTTCGTCTAGCCCCGTCCAATATTTGGCTGGTTTACCAGCATAGTGAACTTTGGTTTTGCCGTTATCAAATTCCCAAACCGGTGTCCCTAAAGCCGAGAGCAGGTTAATGCTTTTCAATGGTGAGATAACGCAAGCATTTCTTTGCATGGGTTTACAGTGCATGGTTTTTTGGTCGCGCAAATACAAAGTGTGTGCATCACTGAACGGCGCTGTCTGCTCCATACGCAACGGCCAAGTGTGCGCCTCAGCAATATTGTCGCCGCGCACATTGTCAATATCAAAAAAACTCATGAAAAGGCCAGAGGCAAACCACAGAATGATTTGAATCCCCAGTACCAAGCCGGCCCATTTATGCACTCGTGTTAAAGTGCGCCAAAATTTACGTCTATCCATGGATGTATTTATAGGGGTAAAGTTATGGTCATGACAATAAAAATTATAGCACTTATTTTATTTGCCGCTTTGGTCACCGCGACCATATCCGGGATATTCGGTATGGCGGGCGGGCTGATTTTCATGGGGGTAATCGCATCCTTTATGGGAGTGGCAGAGGCTATGGTTGTCCACGGAGCCGTGCAAAGCATCTCGAATTCCACCCGCGCTTATTTGCTCAAAGATCATGTGCGCTGGGATATATTTTTGAAAATCTGTCTGGGTGCAGTGCCAGCTTTGGTTCTTTTGTTGTTACTACGCTATGTGCCGAGCAAGGGGGTGTTGTTTATGGTGTTGGGTCTCTTACCCATATTGCTGTGGCTACCCAAGCATTGGATTTCACTGGATGCGCAAAAACCTGCACATGCCGTGTTTTTAGGGTTTTGTGTAACCGGGCTTAATTTGGTGGCGGGTGTGGCCGGGCCGGCGCTGGATATGTTTTTCGTCAAAACTAAAATGCCGCGCCACGAAATTGTTGCCACCAAGGCCATCATTATGTTTGCGTCACACTTGATGAAAATATTCTATTTTGGCATACCAATGTTGCTAGCCGCAAAGCCAACCAACTTGCCGCCGTGGTGGTTCTTTGTTGTTGCAGTGCCGTTCATCATGCTCGGAACCTTTGCAGGTACCCGCATTCTGGGCCATATGAGTAATGTCGGGTTTCGCAGTTATACAAAATATCTCGTGAGCATTATTGGCGGTGTTTATGTCGTGCGTAGCGCGGAACTGTTGGGATGGTTATAGGTCGGGAGGATATAAACAATAATGGTTTTAGTTTTTTTTCTTCCTTGCGCGCGACACATAAGCGGGGCGGCCATAGCTTATGTTTGATCTGAATCTGTTATAGCGGGGATTAAACCCTGATGTACTGTATCGCCGCCCGTAATTATAGCGGTTCCGTCGGGGGTTTCGTTTTTTACTCGCTTTGTCAAAGCCTGCCTCAAAACCGGCATCATAACCACGCTCAAAAGCATGTTCTTCTGCATCTCTTTGGGCGCGGTCGTTTAAAGCTTGCTGATATTTTGGGGCTTTCGTTGATTTTATGCGAAAAACTCTAACGCCGTTCTCCACCTTAAATTTACCAGGTTTAGCTGTGTAATCCGCGAGCGTGCCTGCCCATGCAGGTGCGGTCACCAATGTCATTGCTAGCCCTAAGATAACTGATATTAATCCGCGCATAAAACCTCACAATCTGCGTAAGGCTCTATTAACCTTTTGTTAACGGATTGGCAATTGCTTGCACGAGGTAAGAGAGAGCGGCGCTCGGGCTACCCCAATCAGGGTATAAAAATGGGTTAGATACAAAAAAGGCTCGCCTTGCAACGAGCCTATTCTTCAATTCAAGTGTCCACAGACCCTAATGGTGGCAATGCCTGTTATGAACATGACGGCGATGACGCGGACGGTGTGTGCGCCTTGGGCGGTAATTGTAAGAGCCATAAGACCCATAACCTGAATTTATGCTGATGTTGATACGCGGTCGGTTGTTACCATAATAGCCACCGCCAAAATTACCGCCATAATAAGATGTACGCGGAAAATAGGCCTGATTATATCCAGCGCCATAATAGGGTTGTTGATATCCGTTGTTGGGAAAGCGGTTGTTGTAACCAGTATTATATCCATTGCCGTAATAACTTTGGTTGTAGCCTTGGTTGTTATAGCGCCGATTATTGTAAGAATTATTGCCGCCACCAGCAATGGCCGCACCCGCAATACCGCCGATGACCGCACCGATAGCTGTACCTTCATCCTGGTTATGACCACCTGCCACGTTGGAGCCAATAACGCCGCCAACCACTGCGCCGAGCAGGCCGCCGACCAATTGGTCGCCGCCATTGCTCCGGTGGCTGTGGGCATAGCCATTGTCATGGGCACTGGCTGCTATTGGTGTCGCGAATGCAACTGCAACTATAGCCGCTATTTTAACAAAGAATTTCATGTTGAACCCTTTCCAAAGGAATATTCAAGGGCGGTTAACATTTACAACATGAACCTTAGCTGAAGCTACAATGATATATTATAACAGATAAACACGCCTCTTTCAGCTAAGATACCTGCCTTATTATGTTATAGTTGAAACAGGGAAGGCCTAATTACAGGCCCCCGCAATCACCAAATTGCCCAAACGATCATAGCGCTTATCAGAACCTGCATAACAATATGTGCCTGTTGGAGCGGGGAGCACATTTACAGCTGGAGCCGGATGCACCACTTGTTTAGTGATAGTTTCTTGTGGTGTATACACATGCTCATATTCTATTTTTGGAGCGGGGGCAGGATGAACAATGGTCTTGGTGATAGTCTCTTGTGGCGTATACACATGTTCGTAATTGATCTTGGGTGCGGGCGCAGGATGGACAATCCGCTTGGTGATCACTTGTTGTGGTTGATATATATGTTCATAATTGATTTTAGGTGCCGGGGCAGGATGGTATACTTTGTAAGATGTGTGCGGGATTTTGTAGGTGTTCACGAGGCTTCCACCGCGAATATATTGCGGTGCCGGCATGGGGGCAGCTAAAGGATAGTTATACCCATATGAATATGCGTTACCCCTAGCATATGACCCGCCAAATGCACCATAAGACGACCTGCCATATCCATTTCCATATCCGGGACCATAGGCTGGCACAAAGTCGCCATAACGCCCTGAACTACCTGAACCCCCATAGCGAGAACCGCCACTATTTGCCAATGAGGCACCAGCTATGCCGCCGAGCAAAGCGCCAATGGCGGTACCTTCTTGCTGCACGCCTGTGCCAGCGAGGTTTGAGCCAAGAACACCGCCAAGACTCGCGCCTATACCTGCGCCGAGTAGTGTATTGCCATTGTTGCCGCCAAATAATTGAGCTGACACCGATGTTGACAGCGTTAATGCGCCCGTAAACAGTGTTGCTGTAATTATTTTAATTTTCATAAGCCACTCCAAACTTGACAGCCCCATCCTAAGACAGGAACCCCCCGTCCCAATGCGGTACGGGTGTTATATTACATCTGCATAGTGCAAATCCTACACCGTTTCACCCCATTTCAGCAGTAACCGTGTAACCCGCCAAAATTTTCCCCTAAGGAGAGAGTTCAAACAAAAACGGGCTCGCAAAATACGAGCCCGCTTCTTGGTCATAATATGAAACCTAGTGGCGGTTTCTGTTTTGCTTGCGTAGACGCTTTTTCAAGCGGTGCTGTTTGCGCTCTAACCGTTCGATCTCGTTACAAACCCGATCCCAGCGGCGCTCAAGACGCTGGCTATAGCCACGCCGCATTTCACGCTTTAACCAACGGTCTTCTTGGCGCAGATCCTGTAGGCGGTAGCGCACGTCTTCTATCTGGGCGCGCAAGCCGCTACGTTGGTTATAGCCACCGTAATTATATCCAGCATTATTATACTCATTATTGCGGTAGCCGTTGTTTTGATAACGGCGATTCGAGTTGCGGTAATCATTATTACGATAAACACCATTAGGCTGATAAATGCGGCGTGTCGTAACCGTGCGGTCATAGACAACGGGAGTGCGGCGTCCATATGTTTGACCGCTATAGGCCGTATTAAAACGCCTGTTGCGTTTTTTGTCACAATCGA
Source organism: Robiginitomaculum sp. (assembly GCA_026982415.1). Classification (GTDB taxonomy): domain Bacteria; phylum Pseudomonadota; class Alphaproteobacteria; order Caulobacterales; family Maricaulaceae; genus Robiginitomaculum_A. The sequence continues at coordinate 3,562 of JALSHE010000071.1, read as the reverse complement.
CACTTTCATCGCCAATAGCGGCTCCAGCCAAACCGCCCAACACGGCACCAATAACGGAGCCTTCAGTGCGGGCACCATTGCCAGAGACTTGTGAGCCAGTGACACCACCAACAACAGCGCCAAGAAGGCCGCCGATCAGTTGGGCATCATTTTCTTGGGAGCGGCACTTTTGGCCGGGATCATAATAACCACTATTATAATCTGTAGCCTGAGCCAGAGCGGGGAGGGAAATTGCCGCACCTGCGAGGGTCGCCCCTGCAATGGCCTTAATGGTTGCGGCGCGTAAGGTTGTAAGCATTTTCATGTCAAACTCCAAAACAAGAACCCGGGCGGCGAAATTACCTGTCGGTGTTCCCAGACTTAATCGTCTGCGTAGGATTGCTTTATAGAAAACCCGGTCTGAACCCTTTCTGAGCCTAAAATTTATATTGGGTTCATATATCGCTCCCCCCTATTACCCCTCCCGCGCACGTAATTTCCGCCACTCTTCCACCGCAGCTAAATCTGGGCCGCCGGGCATCATAGGGCGTTCTGGATATCCGCCTAGGCACAGCGTTCTGTCATATAATGTAAGCGCCGCCGCTAAACTTACATTGATACAAAATTTAGTGGGGATTTTTACGATATGGGTGCAGAGGTCTTGCATTTCGGGGGATAGAGACCCTTGTTCGGGGCCAAGCACATAACAAGCATTTAGAGGATGGCGAAAACTGGGCATATCAATAGAGCGCTCGCATAATTCCACCCCGACCAACATACATCCCTGCGGCAAACGCATATCGTCCACACTGTCCCACTGATAATGGGGCAGATGTTTTAGGGTCTTAGATGTATCGGTCACGTCTATGCCCAAAGCTTTGTGATGAGCATCTATGGTATAGACAAAGCTCGCGCCAAAGGCATGGGCCGTGCGCATAACCGCGCCCAAATTACCCGCCTTGGATATGCCCTGCACCCCAATCCCGAAATAGCCGCGCATAGTTTAGTCTTTCATTTTTCTGAGCACTTTGGCACGGTGAAACCCATATGCGGCGATCAACAAACTTACAAAAGCAATCTGCGCATACGCAAAATGCATGGGTATGGACAACCAGCCCATAGCGGCAATCATGAGTTGCGACAATGTTGTGGACAGATTGAGAAGCAATGCGCCTGCTGCCAGTAACCGGGCACGGTGTAAAGGCTCCGCCCGGCTTTGCGCCATAGTATTGAGCGGCACGACAAAAAGTGCGGAACTAAATGCGGCGCCAATAAGCGACCCCATAAAACGATTAGCTCCCGGCCTTTCAAAGAAATCCTTGGCTGTTCCCAATACGGCTTTGGTGCTTTCACTTGCGGGAACATAGCCCTCAAATACAATAGGCGCTACGTTCTGGCCCTGCAAAAACAAATCAAATGTAAAAGCTGCAATCCCCAAAGCACCAATAGCACTGAGCGTAATAGCCTCTTTGCCCGGCTTGGAAAAAACCATGCAAGACATGGCACCTGCAAGCGCACCGAGTGTAAATATAACCATGACAACAATCATCAGCGATTGATCGTAATGTAAGACGACTTTGATAAAGGCTGGCATGAGGATTAACACAGCCGCGCTTAGCCAATAATACCAAGCCGTACCCAACATTGGCTTGAAAACACTGGGGCGTTTCCACGCAAACCAGAATGTTTTGATGATTTGGGGAATGATTAACCAGTCTATTTTAATATCCGGGTCAGCCGCCGGCGCGGGCGGTGCTTGGCGAATAGCCAGCCAGCCAAGTACGGCCAACACAACCAAGATAATTGCGACAGTTTGCAAGCCGCCCGCCCGGACAACCAAAAACAAACCCAGCGCTTGACCCAACAAAATGGCCACAGATACAAACCCGCTAATCAAGGCATTGCCTGAAATTAGTTCTTTGTCTGTCAGCCATTGCGGCAGTACGGCATTACGGGTCGGCGAGAAGAAAGCAGATTGCGCCCCCATAAGCGCAACCGTGACGAGCAGTAATATCGGGCTTTGAATAAAAAACCCGACCGCGGCCAAAAGCATAATAAATATTTCGGCTTGCTTTACCCGGAGCAATACCAATGCTTTGTCATATTTATCTGCCACCTGCCCGGCCATGGCGGAGAACATGAGAAAAAATCCGGTAAAAATAGCCCCGGCAATCGGCGCGATAACCTGCGGCTCCATGCCGAACACTTTAAACCCGCCCCAGGTCACCAATGCAATCAGAGCAAGTTTGAGAAATTGGTCATTAAATGCACCAGCAAGCTGCGCTAAAAATAGCGGCAGAAACCTGCGGCTGGTTAATAATGTAGCGGCGTGCTTTGCGCTCATGATATTGCGCTCACGGCAGCGCGCGAAGAGCCCACGCCTACGCGGGTGCGCGCCATAGGGCGCGATGGGCGGTCGCCCTTGCCTCGCTTTGCTCGATACTTGTTCATAGTGTCTCCCCCGGGCATACACCCTTTATATAATGCGTTTACGCTTTGACCTTATCCTGCATCATGACGGCGCCGTCTGCAAGGGTTTCGCGTGAATGGATGAGCGCGCCCGGATTTTCATAGTCCAGAAGCTCCAATGAGCGGGTTTCTATGACGGTTTCCAATCGTTCCATAAATTCGTCCTTCCCTAGTCCCGGCTCAATGGGCTTTAGAAATTCCACCATCGCAGTGCCGGGGTATTTCTTCCAGACGTTTTGGTTCCAGCGCTGGCCTAAATTGGTCGCAATAGGCACGACGGCACAACCGAAATCTTTGTACAGATGATAAATGCCTTTTTTATAACGGCGCTGTTCGCCCGGTGCGGACAAATGCCCTTCAGGGTAAATCAACAGACGACGACCTTCGGCGCGGACTATCTCCGCTTTAGTTTGGAGTTTATCGCGCACATCAGAGCCGCCGCAATTATCAATCATCACCGCACCCGCCTTACGCAAAATATGCTTGAGCGTCATGAATTTTTCCAAATGATCATCGGCAACGAATGACAAATCAAAGAACTGCGAGAACACCACAAACCCGTCGCCGTAGCTTTGGTGTTTTGGTGCTATTATATAAGGCCCTTCGGCGGGCAGGTTTTCGTGGCCTGTAACCTCGACCTTAATCCCGGCGACAAAGCGCATCAGCAAAACCATGGTTTTTGAATAGGCCCAAAGCCCAAACATAATCGGCTTACGCCCCGGCAGGAACGATAGCAAAACGCACATTAATGCGAAAAACACTGTCAGCACGTAGAATAAAATATTGAATATAAATGACCGCATAATTTTTCTCCTGAAAAACCCTAATTAAAAACCTTATCTGTAGGGTGGATTAGCCTCTTGGCGTAATCCACCATTGGCACACACCGCACTGCGGATTACGCTAACGCTAATCCACCCTACAGACCTGATTACCTATGGCGCAACACCGCCCAGACGGCTTTATCAAATTCGGGTGCATAAATAGATAACGGGCCGCGCAGGCGCATATGGGCTTTGGCCGAAGCGGCCTGCAACACAATCCCCAGCACCATAGACGCCAAGAGCGCGATATTACCGGGGGCAATCTCGCCCTCGTCCACCGCCGCATCCAG
>JALSHE010000070.1 GCA_026982415.1 Robiginitomaculum sp. | reverse complement strand
ACCGGCAATCCCTACCGCTATACAGGCCGCAGATTGGACGCCCAAACCGGGCTATATTACTACCGCGCCAGATACTACGACCCAAAACGCGGCACGTTCAATCAGACCGACCCGATTGGCTACGCGGATCAGATGAATTTGTATAATTATGTCTACAATGATCCGGTGAATGGGACGGATCCGACGGGTGAAAAAATGGAGGTTCAATGGCATCCAGTTATTGGCGTAGAGGGAACTCCTGATCACACATCAATCCGTTTTACGCCAGACAACCAAGAGAAATATGAAAACGATAATCGTTTTACAACCGTTGATGAGCAGGGAAACAGAACAGAGAACATTGATGCAGATGGGAATCGTTATTCAGTCCTAAGTGCTGGACCAGTAGACAAAAAACTTGTGAGTGATTTAAACCGAACTTCCGACTTGGGGGAACAAACTGGAAAAGTGGATATCACGTTACCAGATGGGGTTAGCGAAGATGACTTTTTTGAGTCCTTAATGAAAATTGATTCAAATTACGGCGACAATTTAAAATATGATTTATTTCCGCAACCGTGGTCAATTGGGACTTTAGGAAATGATTACAATTCAAATAGTTTCGTGTCTGGAGCATTAATTGCCACTGGTGCATTACCACCAAAATTGCCGAACATGACTACATTTGGAAATTTTCCAGGATACCTGAAGCCAGTTCCAAAAAAGCATTTCAAATGAAGTCGTACAAATTAAAAATTGTGATTATACTCATACTATGGAGCGTCATCTCCATTGTTGCTTACCCTTTAATTAGGATTCTCAATATCTCCTACGACGCTGGCGGCATAGACGGACTAATTTGGTGGACACTTTCGATATTGAACTGGCCTCATCAATTATTTGTTGATTTTTTTGTATTTGACATTTTTCATTTAACAGAAAAAACAAAATCAATTCTAAGTTATGTACTAGGATTGATGCTGATATGGAGTTTTCCGTTAATTTGGAATGTAATTTTACGACGAAAGTGAAGTCGCAAGGTCTATACTATTCCAAAAGCATTTCGGGTCACGCTTCCCGTACCAGTAAGAAATTACCGCTCTAACTGGTACGGGGAGAGCGGAAAAAGGAAGTAGCGCAAGATAAAGCGAAACGCCATTCTGACCCATCTCGCGTCTATCCCGTTCTGCGAGAAAGCGGTGACGAGAAAGCGGTGACAGTAACCGAATTAAGCCCTGTTTTAAGCTCCGCCATTCTCGTATGAAAAATCGGTGACAGTGCCCAACGGGCATGTCTTCCCGCAGCGCAGGCGCTTGCGCGGCGTGTAGGTGAACCGAATTAACGAGACTTAGTGGACTTGCGGCCAGCACCAATTTCATTTACCCTCATCCCATGTCCGCCACTTTCGCATATGCACAGTCACCCGAAACCATAACCGATGGTACGGGGCAGACGAGCGCTCCACCCGCGCCAGCCGCTAATGACAACGTGCCCTTGGGGTATAGCTGCCATCTTCACTTAGTTGCCCACAATAACGGGGCTATGATTGCGGCGCGGTATTCTGGCAGTAGTCTGGCCAGCGACGAGGAAGCTGTTGCGGCCTATGCCTATGATAGCTTGGGGCAGCGCACATCGGCCTGGTTTGGCAATGGCGCCATAAGCTTGGCGACACATCCGGTTACGGGCACTACGGGGGGCGGGCCTGCCTATGCGGAGCAGAGCTTTAGCTATGATGCGGATAGTGATCTTAAAAAGCTGAATATTGGCTGGGCTAATAATGCTTTGACGGGGCGTTCGCGTTTGATTTACCGCTACGACCAGGACGGGTCTGGCAAAATCACCAAAGCCTTCACCAGCCGCTCCGGCTGGCGCTATGCGCCGGGTGCGGATAAATCCCAAAGCTATCAGGCGGCGGCAGGCGAGGCTATGGCTGTGGGGTCTGCGGTCAACGCCCTTGACCAATACGGATCCATAGATTTGGGCGACGGGGCGGGACCGCTGGAACAGGTTTACGACGGGGCGGGTAATCTGACCTCCGACGGGGACGGGCGCATCTATACCTATAATTCCGAGAACCAGATGATCCGTGCCTATAAGCCGGGGTCGAGCGGATTTGATATGGAATATTGGTATGACGCGGAGGGGCGGCGCACCCACTCTATTGACCACAAGAACGGCACAGAGGCCGTGCATCAGCACTTCGGCCAAATGGAAATCGCCGATTACGCCGTGTGCCGCACCGGGCTTGTGGGTGGGGATTGTCCGGCCACCAACACGGTTGGCGCGGGCGTGGTCAGCAATCTTGACACCACATTCCGGGTGGTGTTGGGGTCGGGTGTGGACGAGCGCATCGCCTACCACGAGGTCAGCGGCGACAAGCTGTCCTTCTTCCTGACCAATCACCAAGGCAGCACGGTGGCTATGAGCGACCGGGATGGCCGCCTCAAGCCGATCAACACAGGTGGCCGCTATGTTTACGACCCCTACGGTAACGACACCAGAGGCGCCAGCATAACCGGCAATCCCTACCGCTATACAGGCCGCAGATTGGACGCCCAAACCGGGCTATATTACTACCGCGCCAGATACTACGACCCAAAACGCGGCACGTTCCTCCAGACAGACCCGATTGGCTATGAAGACCAGATGAATTTGTATAATTATGTAGGCAATGATCCGGTGAATGCGGTGGATCCGACGGGGTTGGCAGAGGAACTCACTAAGCATGCACAAAACTTACTTGATAAAGCTAAGTCGGATGTGAAAAGTAAACAACAAACTCCAATTTCAATTGGTGAAATTCCTTTATGGCCTGGAACTTGGGGAGAAAAGATGACTACTTCTCCAGATTTTTCTAGAGGTGGCACCAATGCAGAGCCAAGTGCAACAGCAGAGGAAATAGCGAGGTTAGATCCATCTGGAGCTTCAATTGCTAACAGGCCAGATTATGATCTGTCAGTTGCCATAGCCGATACGGTTAACCGTATCGGCAAAGGTAAAGTTAAGGGGTTACAACCTCACCCTTATAGAAATAGGCCTGATAGGAAAACAGGAGCGCAATTACCTAACTCAAAGGGGCAAGTTTATGTCTCTTTTACTGTTAAGGCACCTATTGGCTCACGCTATCAAGCAACTAATAGAGGAGCAGTGAGAATTCTAGTAAATCAATATGGTTTTGCTTATTTAACGACAACTCATTATAGCGGGTTTTCTCGGATTGCGATTAAGCCATCTGTAGAAATAAATTGGAATAAATAATTATGACTGTTTCTATAATGTGCAATAGTGACGGAACAATGGATTTAGATTCTATTGTTGATTGTTCTAAGGTAATCAATAATAAACAAATGGATTTAGATGTACTTGCGGAAAAAATTACGATTGCCTTTAAAGTTGAGTTAGTTTCCGACAACCCAATCGGCTACAATCAATTAGAAGACTATTCTTACGGCTGTTCCTTTACTACAAGACATGTCTCTCTTGGTATTATTAATATGAAAGCTCTTAGGAACATTAGCGATGATGATTATGATGATATTCTTAGTATTGTTTTTAGGTTAGTAAAAGAGGGGGTGCTTCAGAACCTCAACCTCAATATTTACATATCTGATTAAAGTTACTTTGTTTAGTTATTGTGTGGTATTGAGAATACGGTTTTATGTTCAGAGTGACACGCAAGATAAAGCGAAACGCCATTCTGACCCATCTCGCGTCTATCCCGTTCTGCGAGAAAGCGGTGACGAGAAAGCGGTGACAGTAACCGAATTAAGCCCTGTTTTAAGCTCCGCCATTCTCGTATGAAAAATCGGTGACAGTGCCCAACGGGCATGTCTTCCCGCAGCGCAGGCGCTTGCGCGGCGTGTAGGTGAACCGAATTAACGAGACTTAGTGGACTTGCGGCCAGCACCAATTTCATTTACCCTCATCCCATGTCCGCCACTTTCGCATATGCACAGTCACCCGAAACCATAACCGATGGTACGGGGCAGACGAGCGCTCCACCCGCGCCAGCCGCTAATGACAACGTGCCCTTGGGGTATAGCTGCCATCTTCACTTAGTTGCCCACAATAACGGGGCTATGATTGCGGCGCGGTATTCTGGCAGTAGTCTGGCCAGCGACGAGGAAGCTGTTGCGGCCTATGCCTATGATAGCTTGGGGCAGCGCACATCGGCCTGGTTTGGCAATGGCGCCATAAGCTTGGCGACACATCCGGTTACGGGCACTACGGGGGGCGGGCCTGCCTATGCGGAGCAGAGCTTTAGCTATGATGCGGATAGTGATCTTAAAAAGCTGAATATTGGCTGGGCTAATAATGCTTTGACGGGGCGTTCGCGTTTGATTTACCGCTACGACCAGGACGGGTCTGGCAAAATCACCAAAGCCTTCACCAGCCGCTCCGGCTGGCGCTATGCGCCGGGTGCGGATAAATCCCAAAGCTATCAGGCGGCGGCAGGCGAGGCTATGGCTGTGGGGTCTGCGGTCAACGCCCTTGACCAATACGGATCCATAGATTTGGGCGACGGGGCGGGACCGCTGGAACAGGTTTACGACGGGGCGGGTAATCTGACCTCCGACGGGGACGGGCGCATCTATACCTATAATTCCGAGAACCAGATGATCCGTGCCTATAAGCCGGGGTCGAGCGGATTTGATATGGAATATTGGTATGACGCGGAGGGGCGGCGCACCCACTCTATTGACCACAAGAACGGCACAGAGGCCGTGCATCAGCACTTCGGCCAAATGGAAATCGCCGATTACGCCGTGTGCCGCACCGGGCTTGTGGGTGGGGATTGTCCGGCCACCAACACGGTTGGCGCGGGCGTGGTCAGCAATCTTGACACCACATTCCGGGTGGTGTTGGGGTCGGGTGTGGACGAGCGCATCGCCTACCACGAGGTCAGCGGCGACAAGCTGTCCTTCTTCCTGACCAATCACCAAGGCAGCACGGTGGCTATGAGCGACCGGGATGGCCGCCTCAAGCCGATCAACACAGGTGGCCGCTATGTTTACGACCCCTACGGCAACGACACCAGAGGCGCTTCCGTCACCGGCAATCCCTACCGCTATACAGGCCGCAGGCTAGACGCCCAAACCGGGCTATATTACTACCGCGCCAGATACTACGACCCAAAACGCGGCACGTTCAATCAGACCGACCCGATTGGGTATGAAGACCAAATGAACCTCTATAACTATGTCAACAATGATCCGGTGAATGGGGTGGATCCGACGGGTAAGTGTGTGAATGACCCAAAATGTACAGGGAGTTTCGGTTCTAGGATCGGTCATGGGGCAGTCTCCTCTTTTTCCCGCACTTTCGAAGGAGGCGCTAATGATGTGGAGATTTAGGCAACATATAACATGTAATCTAACCGCAATTACTTCCATTGTCGCTTGCCGTACCATGGATGTAATAATTAACAACATCTTGAAAACGGAAAGTCCATTCTCCGGCAACTGTCCTGATTACTAATTTTTAGCCAAAAGTTACCCGAATATTAAATGATAAATTCATGAAGCGATGATGATAGAGTTTTGAAGGTTGGCACATTTAAACAATTACTGCAAAACCCTGTTTTACCAGATAGCTGGTAAACCCCTTTACGTTCCGGCTCATTTGTTTAGATTGCAACTAAATGCTTGGTGGGAATCAGCTACACAGCAACTAATTTTTCGTGCCATTGAAGCACGGGCAACATATTGAGAAACCTTGAGCTTAACGAATGACGACTAAAGAAGCAAAGATTGAACAAGACCTAATCGCCAAGCTGGGCGAGCTCAAATATACCTACCGTAAAGACATTCATGTTCGTGATGCGCTCGAAGCGAACTTCCGTCAAAAATTTGAAACCCTAAACAAGGTCAAGCTGACCGATTCCGAGTTTTTACGACTACTTGAACAAATCGTTAGCGCCGATGTATTTGCCTGCGCCAAAATTTTGCGCGAACGCAACAGTTTTGAGCGCGATGATGGCACGCCGCTTTATTATACTTTGGTCAACAATAAAGACTGGTGCAAGAACGACTTTGAAGTCATCAACCAGCTGCGCATCAATACCCGCAATAGTCACCAACGCTATGATGTGATTTTGCTAATCAATGGCGTGCCTGTGGTGCAAATCGAACTCAAAGCGCTAGATGTTCGCCCGCACCGCGCCATGCAGCAAATCGTGAAATACAAAAACGACCCCGGCAATGGTTATGCCAACACATTGCTATGCTTCATGCAGCTTTTCATTGTCAGCAATCGTTCCAATACAATGTATTTTGCCAATAATAACGCGAAGCATTTTAGCTTTGACGCAGATGAGCGGTTTTTGCCCGTCTATCAATATGCGGATGAAGACAACGAAAAGATTACCAATCTGGATATGTTCGCAGAAAAATTTCTAGCAAAATGCACATTGGGCCAAACCATAAGCCGTTATATGGTTTTGGTAGAGGGCGAGCAGCAAATGATGATGATGCGCCCCTACCAAGTCTATGCGGTCAAGGCCATTGTCGATTGTATTGATCAAAACCGGGGCAATGGCTATATCTGGCATACAACGGGCAGCGGCAAAACTCTGACATCTTTTAAGGCGTCGATTTTGCTCAAGAATAATGACGCCATCACAAAATGTCTTTTTGTCGTTGACCGTAAAGACCTCGACCGCCAAACCCGTGATGAATTTAACCGCTTCCAAGAAGGCTGCGTTGAGCAAAACACCAATACGGAAAATCTGGTTGAGCGGCTTTTATCTACGGACCATTCCGACAAGGTGATTGTGACGACAATCCAAAAACTTGGGCTTGCACTGGATGGTAGCCATAAGAAAAAATATAAACAAAGGCTAGAACCTTTGCGTGATCAGCGCATGGTATTTATCTTTGATGAGTGCCACCGCTCGCAATTTGGTGAAAACCACAAAGCCATTAAAGAGTTTTTCCCTAACGCCCAGTTGTTCGGATTTACGGGCACACCAATTTTTGAAGATAACGCCATTTATCAGCAAATCGATGGCAAACAAGCCTCTATGAAAACCACGGAAAGCATTTTCCAAAAAGAATTGCATGCTTACACCATCACCCATGCGATAGAAGACCGCAATGTGCTGGGGTTTCATATTGATTATTTCAAAGGCGAAGGCGATGCCGCGCCCAAGCCCGGTGATACCCTATCACAGCAGGCCATCGTCGATGCGATTTTATCAAAACACGATACCGCTACGGCCGGGCGCAAATTTAATGGGATTTTGGCCACGGGCTCTATCAATGAAGCCATAGAATATCACCGCTTGTTTAAAGAGACCCAAGCAAAAAAGTCTGCCAGTGATGCGGATTTTGTGCCTCTCAATATAGCCTGTGTGTTCTCACCGCCTGCCAAAGCGCTTGCCAAAGAAACAACCGACAAAAATGTGGCCGATATTAAGCAATTGCAAGAAGACTTGCCCCAAGAGAAAGCCGATAACGCGAAACAGCCTGAGAAAAAGAAAGCGGCGCTCAAGGCTATTATAAAAGACTATAACGCCCAATACGGCAGCAATCACGACATTGGCGAATTTGACCTGTATTATCAAGACGTGCAAAAGCGCATCAAGGATCAGCAATATCCCAATGCGGATCTGCCCCACGCCAATAAGATTGATATTACCATTGTTGTCGATATGCTTTTAACCGGGTTTGATTCCAAATATCTCAACACGCTTTATGTGGATAAGAACCTTAAATATCACGGCCTGATCCAAGCTTTTTCGCGCACCAACCGGGTGCTCAACGATACTAAACCTTACGGCAATATTCTCGATTTTCGCGCCCAGCAAAAAGCGGTGGACAAAGCTATCAAGCTGTTCTCTGGCGAGAATGAAGACAGAGCCAAAGAAATTTGGTTGGTGGATCCCGCCCCGAAAGTCATCAAGAAATACGAAAAAGCCGTCGGGCAATTGGATAAATTTATGCACTCCAAAGGCCTTGACTGTACGCCTGACCAAGTGGCAAATTTAAAGGGCGACGAGGCGCGTAGCCAGTTCATCAATCATTTCAAAGAAGTGCAGCGCCTCAAAACCCAACTTGACCAATATACCGACCTGACCCCCAAAGACAGCAAAGCCATAGAAAACACCATGCCCAAAGACCAATTGCGCGGCTTTAAAGGCATGTATTTGGATGTGGCCCAGCGCCTACAGGCCAAACGCGCTAAAAAAGATTATGACAATGAGGTCGTCGACCAACTGGATTTTGAATTTGTGCTGTTTGCCTCTGCTACGGTTGATTATGATTATATTATGAAATTAATCGCCGAGTCGACAAGCGGCGAACCCGCTAAACAAAAACTAAGCCGGGAACAGCTGATTAGCCTGCTTGATACCACGTCTAATTTTATGAACGAACGCGAAGATATGAAAGACTATATCAGCTCTCTGCAATCTGGGCAGGCTTTGAATGTGCAGGCTATCCGCGACGGCTATGAAAGGTTTAAAACCCAAAAAAATGCGAAGCAATTGGCGGATATTGCGGATAAGCACGGGCTGGAGAGGGACGCCCTGCAAGCTTTTGTGGCGCGGATCATGGACCGCATGATTTTTGATGGCGATTTGCTGACCGATCTGATGGCGCCCCTTGATCTGGGCTGGAAAGACCGCACCCATAAAGAACTGGCTTTAATGGAAGACCTGACCCCGCACTTGCACAGGCTGGCGGACGGGCGGGAGATTTCCGGGCTGGAGCCTTATGATGAGTAAGCCAGACAAAGTCGCAACCACCCTCCTGCCCCGCCTGCGCTTCCCCGAATTCCGCGATGCAGAGCCTTGGGAGGAGAAGATGCTGGGAAAGTTGATTTTGACTGTCACGCCACCTAAAAAGCTCCAGACGGTGGATTACGCAATTTCTGGTGAATACCCAATAATTGACCAGTCCCAAGATTTTATCTGTGGGTGGACTGGTGACGAAGATGCGATAATAAGAGAAGACTTTCCTCTTATTGTGTTTGGAGATCACACCTGTGTTTTGAAACTCGTCGAACAGCCTTTTGCGCAAGGGGCGGACGGAATAAAGATACTGGATACAAAGGAAGAAATCACCGTTGATTTCTTGAATCAATTTCTTCAAGCGGTTCCCCTGGAAATGAAAGGGTATCGCAGGCATTTTTCACTACTGAAAGAAAAAAAGGTTTTCTACCCAGATATTGAAACGGGTGAACAACAAAAAATCGCCGCCTGCCTGTCTTCGCTGGATGATCTGATTGCGGCTGAGCGGCGCAAGGTCGAGGCGCTTGAACGCCATAAAAAAGGCCTGATGCAACAACTCTTCCCTGACCCAGATGAGGCGGCGTGATGGACGGTAATATTTCAACATTCACTGATTTGGACACTCTGGCCACAGAACTACGCAAAAAGCTTTCCACAAAAAAATACCTGTTATTATTTGCTTATAACGGCGTTGGCAAAACCCGCCTATCCATGGCCTTCAAAGAGACTGGCAAACAGGGCGGTGGCCGCGATACGCTCTATTTTAACGCCTATACCGAAGATTTATTTGTTTGGGATAATGACCTCGATAATGACAGCCAGCGCGTTTTAACCTTAAATCGAAATTCTAAGTTTTTTTCTGGCCTTGCCGAGCTGGAAATGGACACCCGCATCCGTCCGTTTTTACAACGCTATGCAGATTTTGATTTTAGAATTGATTTCGTAAAGGGTAAGAAAAAATGGACAATAACCTTTTTTCGCGATGAGCGTGTCAAACAGGAGGATGGAAGCTATAAAACCATTAGAAGCGATAATATAAAAATATCGCGCGGCGAAGAAAGAATATTTGTTTGGTGTTTCTTTCTTGCTATTGCTCAATTAGCAATGGATGGGCAAGACACATATGATTGGGTGAAATACATCTATATCGACGACCCTATATCATCGCTGGATGACAACAATGCCATCACCGTCGCTAGTCACTTGGCGCAATTATTGAAAGACCAAAATAGGGTAAAAATTGTATTGTCTTCCCATCATACTTTGTTTTTCAATGTGATGTGCAATGAACTCGGCAAGGCTCTGAAGTTTTACTTAAATAAAGGCGAAGAAATGCGATCCTATGCCCTTCGCAAAATGTTTGGGGATACGGCACGGTTCTACCACGTTGCCATGCTCAAGGAAATTAAATTGGCTGCTGATTCAGGAAATCTATACACTTACCATTTTAGCATATTGCGGAACCTTCTCGAAAAGACGGCTTATTTTCACGGGTTTACCAATTTTGGAAATTGCTTAACACGGGACGCAGGTGATGCTGATAGTGTTATCAAGAAGCGGATTATCAGCCTCTTGAATCATGGTGATTATTCTATTTTTGAACCGGTTGAAATGCTGCCTGAAAACAAAGAGCATTTCAGGGACATCATAAATGACTTTTTGCGAGCCTACAAATTCAACCCTGAAATATTCCCCGAACAAATATCAGAGAGCCAATCATGACGCAACAAGAACAAAAAGAACTCGGTAAGGTCCTTTGGGCGATTGCGGATGAGCTGCGCGGGGCGATGAATGCGGATGATTTTCGCGATTATATGCTGTCATTTTTATTCTTGCGTTATTTATCCGAGACTTATGAAGCGGCGGCACAAAAAGAACTTGGAAAAGATTTTCCTGATCTTGCCCCAGATGTTTTGAAAAAAACGGGCGTGTCAAACCAACTACAAGTTTGGTATGAAAACAACCATGAAGATATTGCTTTCTTCGAAGAACAAATGCGCCGCAAAGTGCATTATGTCATCAAGCCTGATTTCTTATGGAGCCATATAGCCGAGCTGGCCCGCACGCAAGATGATGATCTTTTGCACAGCCTGCAAAAAGGGTTCAAATATATCGAAAACGAATCTTTTTCCAGCACATTCCACGGCCTGTTCTCGGAGATCAATCTGGATTCGGAGAAACTTGGTAAAAATTACAACCAGCGCAATGAGAAGCTTTGCATCATCATCAGCAAAATCGCGGCGGGTATTGCAGAGTTTTCAAAAGATACGGATATTCTCGGTGATGCCTATGAATATCTGATTGGGCAATTTGCGGCGGGCTCTGGCAAAAAAGCCGGCGAGTTTTATACGCCCCAGCAAATTTCTGATATTCTATCGGGGATTGTCAGCCTCGACAGCCAAGACCCGACAACGGGCAATAAGCAAAAACTCAATAAAGTTTTGGATTTTGCCTGCGGTTCTGGCTCCTTGCTTTTGAATGTGCGCAAACGCATGGGCAATCACGGCATTGGTAAGATTTACGGACAAGAGAAAAATATCACCACTTACAATCTGGCGCGCATGAATATGCTGTTACACGGGGTGAAAGATTCAGAGTTTGAAATTCATCACGGTGATACGCTCCTCAATGATTGGGATATTCTGCGGCAAGAAAACCCGGCCAAAAAAATCACATTCGACGCTGTGGTTGCCAATCCGCCCTTTAGCTATCGCTGGGATCCTACAGATGCGCAGGGCGATGATTTCCGGTTTAAATCTTACGGCCTTGCGCCTAAGTCAGCCGCCGATTTTGCCTTTCTTCTGCACGGGTTTCACTTCTTGGGCCCTGAGGGCACCATGGCGATCATCCTGCCCCACGGCGTTTTGTTTCGCGGCGGCGCGGAGGCAAAAATCCGCCGCAAGCTTTTAAAAGACGGCCATATTGATACGGTGATTGGATTGCCGTCCAAGCTGTTTTTCTCAACGGGTATTCCTGTTTGTATTTTAGTCTTGAAGAAATGCAAAAAACCTGATGATGTTCTGTTCATTAATGCCAGTGAACATTTCAAGAAAGACAAGCGTCAAAACCACCTTTTGCCAGAACATATTGCTAAAATCATCGATACCTACAAACACCGCAAAAAGGAAGACCGCTATTCGCGGTGCGTCGATATGAAAGAGATCGAGAAAAACGATTTCAACCTCAACATCTCGCGCTATATCAGCACCGCCAAGCCAGAGGAGCAAATCAATCTGGGCGACGTCAATGATAAACTGGTTGCTATAGAGAAAGATATTAGCAAGGCAAAGAAGAAGCATAATGGTTTTCTTAAAGAGCTAGGCTTGCCACCACTGCCATAGAATACTCCTCGCTGAGGCTTAATCTCGCTGGGCGCGGCCTAGTAGGGTGCCTATATCATAGGGAGGCTCAGGCCTTTGTGGCCCATTGTTGGTGGAGATACATTATCCGATTCGAGTCCGCCAGGGGATTGCCTAAGTTCTACTTTAAAACCCATCAACTTAGTTTTACGCTAATCTCATCATAGATACAGTCATCTTATGTGATAATTGTTTTGGTGCCCCCATGGTGCCCGATTGAAATTATAAGTTAGGCTG
This sequence comes from Robiginitomaculum sp., assembly GCA_026982415.1. GTDB lineage: Bacteria > Pseudomonadota > Alphaproteobacteria > Caulobacterales > Maricaulaceae > Robiginitomaculum_A. The sequence goes on along the minus strand of JALSHE010000070.1, from coordinate 3,439 downwards.
ACTTATCGAAAGTTAGTAAATCATTGATATCATTGATAAATATGGTGCACCCGGCGCGATTCGAACGCGCGACCTCTGCCTTCGGAGGGCAGCGCTCTATCCAGCTGAGCTACGGGTGCTTTTTGTGCCTTTTGGCGCATCAATGTAAGAGCGGTAAAAGGCGGTTGGATGGTAAAATCAAGCCAGCTCGTGGTGCTTAGCTTGTCTTTATGAATGCCCTATAGAGCCTGCTTAAACCTTTGCCAAGTGGTATTGCGTGCTTTATGGACGTGGTATGATAAATTTCTTCACGCAAATTAGGGCGGTGTTCGCAAGCGTAGTGATGTCATTGCTCGTAGTGACGCTGACGGCCTGTGATCAGGGCGGTAATGTTAAAGACAAAGTTGCGGCTTCTCATGCGCGCTATGACGGCCCGGCCATTTGGAAAGTTAGTGATAATGATAGCACGCTGTATCTATTTGGCACCGTGCATTTAATGCAACCGGATATCAATTGGCAACGCCGCGACATGCAAGCTGCTTTTGATGATGTGGGCACTGTTTTTTTCGAAACACCTGACGACGATAAGTCGGCGCTTAAGACCAGCATGCTGCAAAGACAATACGGTATTTATCCGGGCGGCGAACGATTGCAAGATCATCTGGACGGAATTAATATTAACAGATTAACGGCGGCGGCCTATAATGCCGATGTACCGCTGGAGAGGCTGGATAATTTTAGGCCGTGGTTGGCCGCCGATATCCTGACGGTTGCAGGTGCGGACAAGGCTGGGCTACGCTACCAAAATTCAGCAGATGCTGTTATGCGCACTAAAGCCGTAAAGGCGAAAAAGTCCATCCGCGCCCTAGATACTGTTGAAACCTATTTCGACGCCGTTGCCAAACAACCTGATTGGGTGCAACTTCGGGCGTTTGAGCAAACTATCAAAAATTTCAATACATTGGTGCGTGACACAAAAAGCGTTAACGCGGACTGGCTCATCGGCAATACGGAACGGTTGGAAACAAATGTGCTGATCCCGGCGCGGGAAAGTTCACCAGAGCTTTACGCAGCCTTGTTTACGGCGCGCAATAAAAAATGGGTGCGTTCGTTGGACGAGTTTATGAAAGGTGACACCAATGCCATGGTTGTGGTGGGTATAGGTCATATGTTGGGCGAAGGTGGCTTACCGACACGGTTTGAAGATTTGGGCTTTAAGGTGGAGCGGGTGCGTCGGCTGGATTTACCAAATTAACGATTTCGCAAATCAACCCGCTATGTACAAGTTTAGGCCATGCTTGCGCAATTTAATATACTATCCATCACAACTGCTGACAGAAATCATTGCTACACTTAACGCTCCCGGTATGGGTCGCCGAGCATAGTTGACAAATGTCTGCCGTTTTCGGATAAGGCAGCTACGTCCATGGCAACGGCGGCGGTGCAGGCTTTGTAGCGATCTTTTTGTGCGTAATATCCGGCGTTAAAAGCGCGGATGAGTTGGCGGCGATAACTAGGATCATTTGGGGCTTCAATTTGCATCATCTCGGATGCCGTAACCCGCCATTTTTGGTCATCATTGCCAAAACACAAAGCCCGCAGAAAATGTAATTGCCCGAGATTGTTAGACATAGCCTCTACCAGCCCCGTCATGGTCACCATGTTTTTATCGATCCGGTTTTCTAGTTGCTGGACAGTAACTTTGGGGTCTGACTTGATTGCCACCTCTGTTTCAACCACAGTCTGCGCCGCAACAGGCGAAGCCAGCAATAAAACTATTATAAGCAAAACACGTTTCATTGGGTCAGCTTACGTGTATCATGGGCGCGCGTCACGCGTTTTTAGCACCGAAAAAAGAAAGTAATATATGTGCGGACGATATGTATTGGCGGCGAGGTTAGCAGAAATCGCCAAATATTTCGGCGGCGAAATTGCCCATGAAGGCCTGTGGACGTGGGAGCCTAACTGGAACATGGCACCTACTGTTGTCGCCCCCATCGTGGCATTGAACGGATTAGGCGAACGTACCATTGTCCCTATGCGCTGGGGGCTACATCCCCATTGGCGCAAGGAAATGCCCGAAGGACGGCCAATGTTCAACGCTCGTATAGAAACCGCGTCCGAAAAGCCCAGTTTTCGCACGCCATGGATTCGTCGCCGCGCCCTTGTCCCTATGAACGGCTGGTATGAGTGGGAGGGTGTGACCAGCCCCAAAACGCCAAATTTCATCCACCCCGCCGTGCCAGGGTTGTCCGCTCTTGCCGGTTTGTGGGATCAATGGCGGGTTGATGAGGGCATTACCCTGTTGTCATTTACTATCCTGACTACGCCTGCCGTCGGCCATATTAAACACTTGCATCACCGTATGCCCGTGCGCTTGCCGCAAAGCCAATGGCAAAATTGGCTCGACCCTGATGTCCGACCGGAACGAACTATAGAGTATATGCTCGGCAGTGACGATCTGGTATTTCACGAAGTGTCACGTGCTGTCAGTTCAGGCCGCGCTCAAGGGGCGAATTTGATTTTACCCACAGTAGATTAAAAAGTGGCGGATTAAAAAAGAGATGGGTTAAAGGTTGAGGGAGCCTAAGTCTTCTTGCTTTTAGATTCGGGCAAATATTTCATCACGCCTAAGCCCATTGCACAACTACCGAAAGTTATTGCGAACCCAAGAGCCAGCAGACCAACTGCCATAACCGTATTTGATGATTTGAAAATAAGCGTACCAACACCACCCAAATTGGAAATGAGAAACACGGCGAGCAAGCCCCAACCGACCGCTACACCTTTGCATAAGTGTGTTAGTAAAAATTTATTGAACCGTGTCATTTGCGAGATTTCCCCTAAATTATTATTTAACCGTGCCATTTTGTCGCACGTATAATTTAAAAAATCAAGAGCATGTATTCCGCAACCAGGGGCTGGACTTGTCACGGTTTAGTTCCGAGTTGTTATGAGTAATAACAGCCATCAAGGAGAACTATCATGGCCAAGCAACATACAAAAGAATTTCAACAAGAAGCCGTCCGCTTAGCGCTGTCGAGTGGTTTATCACGCAAACAAACCGCCGCTGATTTAGGGGTTGGATTTTCCACCCTGAGTCGCTGGATACAAATACACCGACATAGGGATGATGTGTCAGCACCCCCTGATGTCGATCTGGAGCAAGAAGTGATGCGGCTTCGCAAGGAGAACCGGCTCCTCAAGGAGGAGAGGGACATCCTAAAAAAAGCCACCCAATTCTTCGCGAGGCAAGAATGAAACGGTTTGCCTTTATCGAGCAGCATGGCGGTGATGTTCCGATCAAACGATTGTGCCAGATGCTGGGCGTGACGTCGCGGGGGCTTCGGGCTTGGCGAGGTCGTCCGATCAGCCAAAGACAACGTGATGATATGGTATTGTTGGCGCATATCAGGGAAGAACATAGGCTTAGCCTTGGCTCTTATGGCCGTCCGCGCAT
>JALSHE010000069.1 GCA_026982415.1 Robiginitomaculum sp. | reverse complement strand
CCCTCAAAATATCTGTTGCGTTGGCATTGGCGACGGCGAGGCAGTTACAAAAGCTTTCCCAAACATTTCCTATGTGCCCATAACGCCCGGTGAACCTTTGCCTTTTGCGGATAAAAGCTTTGATGTCGCTTATTCAAATGCAGTGTTTGAACATATGGGTTCGCGTACTGCCCGGTTGAAAATCTTACAAGAATTATCGCGCGTCGCCAAACATGTCTATATCACCATTCCCAATCGCTGGTTTCCACTTGAGCACCACACGGCTATTCCGCTATTGCATTTTATACCAAAACTGTTTCGGGTGTTTACCCGAAAAGGCAAATATGAATACTGGTCTGTGCCGCAAAACCTTCAATTTTTAAGCCTAAGCGATTTAGAGCAGGTCTTTACGCGCGCAGGCTTAAAGGGCGTTGGCGCACGCACGGGCTTGCCGTTTGGCCCGTTCAGTTCGAATTTGGCCTATTGGACAAAAAGCGAAACCGGAAAACAAAATGACAGGTGACGCGCTTAAAAAATGGATTTACGCTAGCGCAGTTCCGCTCGCAATTATGTTAATTGCTATGTATTTCCGCCCTGTCTGGCGCGATGAGGTCTGGGCTGAATACTATTCAGATATTTCCCTGAACCTGCCCCAAATCACTGATCGGCTCAAAAACAATATACACCCCCCAAGTTATTTTTATGCTTTGCATTATTGGCGTATATTTTCAGACACTGTAGTGTGGGAAAAAACACTGAATTTGCTGGTCATCATTTGCGGTTTTTTTGCGGCCAGGGCTATTGGCCGACCATATCCAAGACAAACCGCCCTGTTTTTGCTTTTGTGCGTAGGGTCCTATTGGTTGATTTATTATGCCGGGGTTATCCGCCCTTACACACAAATGTTTGTTCTAGCTGCCTTATCGGTTCTTGTGCTTGCACGTTTATTAGAAACCAAGAAAGGCGACCCAATCTTCTTTTGGGCTTTGCTATGGGCAGCGCTCGGTGCGCTCAACTGCCTTAGTCATTATTTTGCTTTATCATGGGTTGGTTTTGCAGGCTTGTTTACGGGGTTTGTTTTTTTGAAACAAGGCAGGCGGAGGGATTTCGTTATCATCGGTCTAGCCTCCCTATTGGCCGTCTTACCGTCTTGTTTGTGGTTGGTTTTCACTTACGAAAGCATCGGTTTTCGCAACGGCACACCTGCGGCAACATGGAGCAATTTACACTCTGGCCTCAACCAATTTTTACGGGGTATGTTCGTAAAGCTTATTGGCTCCAACCCGGTAGTCTATTTAATCGCCGCCTTGTCGCTCATGCCTTTATTGCGGCAAAAAAAACCTTTGGATGTGGTTTTAGCCGCCAGTGTTGTGGCCACTATATTGCTTATATTCATCGGCCATATGAGCATAACGCCCTTGATTAAGGAGCGAGCATTTATGGTGATTATCCCGGCAATAATGTTGTTTGCTGCGCGGGCGCTTAACCTTTCGCTAGATATGGGGAGTTTTAAAAAAATGTGGCTCATTGTGCCATATGTGTGTGCGGTCATGCCGTTTTTATTCGTCAGTGAATATTTCAAAGATCGGGAAAAGCTGGGTGAAGTTCGTAGTGTATTTGCATCATACCCGGCCTGTGAAACCGCCGAAGTGCTGAGCTATTACCGTTCATTTCGTGAGGGCGAAGCTTATGGCGTTTATTACTTCAACAAAGCGCTTCCCGGCATTACGGGTATTGACATTAAAACCGCCAGCACAAGGCAAATATCTTCTGTGCTAAATTCAGACTGCCCTATCAAGGCCGTGGCGCTTGTCATGCCGCGCGGCAACCGAACAGAGCATACAATCGCTCGCGCCGCTCTTAATACCGCTCTATCTCAAAATAGTCTTACCCTTCCCCAAAACACTCTCGACCTAAAAGCATTTGAAGAATTAAGCATTGGCAAAGGGCGAAATCTATTGTTTGTTATAAACTCTAACACTCAAAAAACACGCCAAAAGTAGATACACTATGAGCACATCTAACATAAATTATCACCGCCGGGCACTTGCCTTGCTTTTGGCTTTGAGCGTCTTTCGTGTGGTGGGTCTGTATTTTTCGCCCGTTAACTTGCACGGCGACGAAGCGCAATATTGGGCTTGGTCACGCACATTTGAATGGGGGTATTTTTCCAAACCACCAATGATTGCCTGGGTGATCGGTGCGACGACATCTGTTTTCGGAAACGCTGAATGGGCGGTGCGTCTTTCCTCGGTGATCCTGCATCCGGTCATTGCCTATGTGCTCTTTCGCACGGCTCGCTTCATGTATGGCAATGATATGGGGGGGCGCACAGGGTTTTGGTCTGCGACGCTTTATTTCTTGATGCCTGCCGTCTGGCTTTCGTCGGGTATTGTGAG
>JALSHE010000068.1 GCA_026982415.1 Robiginitomaculum sp. | reverse complement strand
TACCCGCATGAATGACCTCGGAATTGCGCGAGCTTGTCACCATGCCAATGCCGATTTCGGCTTCGACGATGAGGACTTCGTGCCCCGCCAAAGCCAAAGCACGGCCAATAGCGAGGCCGATAACACCGGCCCCGGCAATGACGCAATCTAATTTGTCCATGGCGATATGCCTTTAGGTTTTACTTGCTTTAGGCTTTATTTATATGGGTGTTTCGCATTCCCGTGAATTTCTGGGTCAAATTGCAGGTTTGTACGGTTGATGTTTTCAATCATATCTTTGATGCCGTCTTCCACATTGTACTTAATTTCAAAACCAAGTACGGCGCGGATTTTAGCGCACGAGATAGAATAATCGCGGCGGTCAGCTTCGCCCGCATCCGGAAAATCAATCTTGGCTTCGGGGATGTGCTTCTTGACCAGCATGGCGATGTCTTTAATCGGCATGTTATTGCCTTCATCACCAACGTGGAAGATTTTACGGTCACGGGCATAGCGCGGCTGGTTCAGTGTGTGAACAAGCGCGCGGGCAACGTCACGGACGTGAACCAATGAGCGGTATTGATGACCACCACCAAAGACCGAGAAACCACCATCACGGATAGCTTTGTAAACAAACATATTGGTCACTAGGTCAATACGTTGACGTGGTGCCCAACCGAATAAGGTCGTTAGGCGCAATGTGGTTGGGTGGAATGCGGCAACTTCTTCGGCTTTTTTGGCGATAATTTCTTCAGCTCGGAGTTTAGCCGCTGCGTAATATGATAGAGGATTGGTCGGGGTTTCCTCGGTTACCTCGTCGTACATGCCTTTGACATTTCCGTAAACAGAACAAGAGGATGCGAAGATAAGTTCAGGCACACGGTGCAAATCTGGGTCGGTCATGCAGTTGACCAAAGTGCTGACGCATTCCACATTACATGTGTGGTGTGCCTTAAGGTTAATTTTGCAAGCCGGATCGCCAACGATACCGCCGAGATGGATAACCGCGTCCTGGCCGTCCAGTGCATATACCAAATCCCGCGAGGAACGCATATCGCCTTCGATGATTTTAATCTTGTCTGCTACATGATCCAGACCATGACGGCCCCAATAAAAGCTGTCCAGCACGGTGACATCATAGCCGCTGTCTAGAAGTTCTTCAACTGTTGCTGAGCCAATATAGCCAGCGCCGCCAGTTACCAATACGCGTTTTTTCATAGGATTGCCCTTTAATAATTTCGTTATATTATGTTCTGCTAATGTTAAGCGATTTCTTTAATGATTTTCACCACATAGTCAATTTCTTCTTGGCTCATATCGGGACGATTTGGCAGCCCGATAACAGAGCCAGCGATTTTCTCGACATTTGGCAGGTTCATATTGGCGTAATCCGGTAGGTTATCACCAGCGAACAGCTTCAAGAGAGGCGAAATGCCCTCACCTGAGAGAATCGGTTGCTTGTACAGAGGCTCAACATAACGGTTACGGGTTTCGATGCCTTTTTCGCGCAAATACGGGATCAATTCAGCAGTCGTCATGCCCAATTTCTCTTCGTCTATCAGAATATGGAGCCAGAAATATGTGTGCTTTATATGCTGCGGCACTTGGGGAATAGTCAACCAAGGCACATCTTTTATGCGCTTCATAATCTCGTGGGTGGCGCTAATCCGGCGTTTATTGAGACCGTCCAGACGCTCCAATTGAGCCAAACCAATAGCGGCACTAATCTCGGTCATGCGGCCATTATAGCCGAGAATACCGTGGTCATGGCGCCCGGTCATGCCGTGGGAACGGAAACTGCGCAGAAAGTCCGCTTTATCGCCGTCGTTCAGGGTGATAATACCGCCCTCGCCCGTAGTCATTTGCTTGGTCGCGAAGAACGAAAACGCGCCCATATCGCCGAGCGACCCCGCCACTTTGCCGTTATACTTGGTGCCGTGGGACTGGGCGCAATCTTCGATCACATACAGGCCGTTTTCTTTGGCGAATTTGTTAATCGGATCCATATCGGCACTGTGTCCGAAATAATGAACCGGGATGATACCTTTGGTGCGCGGGGTAAGCGCGCGCTGGAGATCAGATGCATCCAGAGAGAAATCATCAAAGGTAATATCAGCGAATACAGGTACGCCGCCTTGGTGAATAACCGCTGTCGCCGTAGAGAAGAACGTCAAAGCGGGCACGATAATCTCGTCGCCGGGCTGGAGATCCATGGCCGCCAAAGCCGCTTGAATAGCAAATGTGCCGTTGCTGACGGCAACTGCGTGTTCAACACCAATGAAATCGGCGAATTTCTTCTCAAACTCTTCAACCCGAGGCCCTGACATATAACGTCCAGAGCGCAAAACCTCCGCCACGCCATTAATCTCTTCGTCACCGATAAACGGCGAAGCTACTTTAACATACATATTGATACCTCTTATTCGCTTTTATACCTTTTTACAGGCGCAGAATCATAGAACTGAAACTCTGCATTGCCCCTAATAATGAAGTTGTTCTTTAAGTCTATTCCGCTTTGCACGTCAACTGTAAATTCGTGTTACAATTCGCCCGAACTGGATTGCAATACCCTATCATATTGTTTGGCGGCAATTTTTGCAACAGCTTGTGGGGAATGGTGCCGGGTCGCCCATTTCCTACCCGCCGCACCAAGTCCAGCCCATTTTCCAGGGTTGTCCAGCAAGTTTTCCAGCTCCAGCATTAAAGTATCGTGATTTACATTAACAATGGGGCTGTCTTTAATTTCATCATAATTTCTTTGCCCAATGACAGGTTTCCCGCACATCATAGCTTCAATACCTGTATTGCCGTAAGACCCCATAACAATCTGGTCAACGACCAAGTCTATGCGGCGCAATACGGACGGTATATAATGATTGGGGATAGGATAAGCGCCATTCGCACTTTCCGCGCCAAAATGGTCTTTGAAGCCATTTATATCGGGAAAAAACTCGCCGACATTATCCGGCGTAATGATATCTATGTTCCGCCCACTATTTTTCAGCCCTTCCAATGTTGCAAGAATATGTTCCATACCCTTAAACATGGCACGAGAATGATTCGGCACATATATCTTTACGGGTTTAGATTTATCCGTTTTCAGTTCATCAGCACCGGGATGAAATCTTTCTGGACAGCGGATTGACGGCAACCAATATTTATGTGCCCCCTCAAAATACACTCCTTTTTCTGGGGAAGAATAAAACAAGGTATTCTCGCCTAGCTGGAAACGATTGTTCTCAGTTGGAAACGACTTGCCCGAATACGTCTTGGTGCCGGGGATGTCGTCTATATTCAGGTCTTTTTGGTATACATTTATAGGTAATACGTCTTCGTTTAACAAATAATGATGTACAAAACCCGTGCATCGCCAGATATGTCGCTGCCCCAAAGTATCCGTCAGCCAATCATAACATTCCGCAACCGCAGGCCAGGTTGGCAGTGTGGTTGACTGAACAATATCATGTTCTTTCACAGCCCAGGCCATAAAATCCCGCCATTCTTGGTGGGTAAAAACACCGTTAACGTTGGTTTCAAGCGGGTGCACCATATTTCGGGGCGGGAAATAAGCATTGATATAGCAACTGGCCTCGATGTTTTCGTGAACCATAAGCGCCCGCGACAACCGAGACATACTGCCACCCATGGAGTTCAGAAACAGAATTTTTGGCTTGTGATTTTTGTTATAATTGATTTTCGGCAGATCAATCTCAATGTCGTGCCATCCGGTCGTTTCAGATAAATCATCCCCTTCAGACCAAGTCGGCGCAATCTTTTGGTGCGGACTAATACGGCGCAATAAATCCCGGTCTTTCTTCCAGCCAAACATCACTAGAAAGACATACAGCGATTGCGCAAGACGGTTTTTGACAAGTTTTGTCTTTAGTCGAGAAAGCAATGATTTTGCAGGCATACAAAACTACTCAAAAAAAATCCAATAAAAGCAGGCCGAACCTATAACGACCATGTCCTTTACCGCAAGTTATTTATCATTGCATTATCACCCTACCTTGATTAGGTAAATTACATGAATATACACAAAAAAGAACCAAAGCCTGCAACTACCACCACTCCACTCCCTCTTGAGACTTTGTCTGAAGCAAATACTAAAAATCTAGCCATAATTTCTTTCAAATTTGTTGCAGACCACACGGATCAACCGAATCGCAAATACTTTCAAAGACTGTGATACAACGTTACAGTATATGGCCTAAGTCATGCCCCCATACCTTTACTAAGAACAACGGTGTTAATTTTGTCACATTCCCCATGCTTAACACGGTGCAATCAAGGTATTGTCAACTTTAAAGACTTGGCCAGTGCAATAAAAATCAGTGCTGTGGCACATGACTACGATCTGGATGATGAAATGAATATGTAAACTATATTTATTGCAACTCTCCAATTTGGTCACACACCACTTGCCCCACAATCCCAAACCCGCTAAAGGCATCCCATGAACTGGTTATCAAAACTCACGCCACCGGGCGTAAAGAAAATTTTCACCAAACGCGACACCCCTGATAATCTATGGGTCAAGTGTCCAAAGTCTGGTGAGATGGTGTTTCATGCCGACCTTGAAGCGGCATTGCACGTCACCCCTGCCGGGCACCATATGCGTATTGGCCCTGAATACCGGCTTGCCTATACATTTGACGACGGTAAGTATGAAACTCTAGAAACCCCCAAAGCACCAACAGACCCGTTGAAATTCAAAGATGACCGCAAATACACTGAGCGGCTGAAAACTGCTCGCGCTAAAACCGGTATGGACGACGCCGTCGCTATTGCCGTAGGGCGCATCGAAGGTATTGAAACATTGGTGTTGGTACAAAATTTCGCCTTTATGGGCGGTTCTCTGGGCATGGCGGCTGGTGATGCCTTTATCACGGCTTGCGAACAAGCCGTAGCGCGTGGCCTGCCTATGGTGGCATTTACGGCGGCTGGCGGCGCCCGTATGCAAGAAGGTGCCTTATCTCTCATGCAGTTACCGCGCACCACAATTGGTGTGCAGGAACTGCGCGAAGCAGGCCTACCCTATATCGTCGTTCTCACCGACCCGACCACAGGCGGTGTTACGGCGAGCTATGCTATGATCGGTGATATTCATTTGGCCGAGCCGGACGCGCTGATTTGTTTCGCAGGCCCACGGGTTATCGAGCAAACCATCCGCGAAAAACTGCCTGAAGGCTTCCAGCGCTCAGAATACCTCCAAGCCAAGGGCATGATCGACCAAGTAGTACACCGTAAAGATATGCGCGCGGTGTTAGGTAAAATCCTGTCGGTTCTTATGAACAAGAAGCGTACACCGTCCAAAGCACTCGAAGAAGCTTAGAACAAGATGCGCAAAGACAGCGAGGCTTTACAAAGGGCGCTCCGGGAACTGGAACACCTGCACCCAAAAAAGATAGATTTGGGATTATCACGCATAGAAAACGTGCTTACAGCCCTGAGCAATCCACAACACAAACTCCCACCAACAATCCATATTGCGGGCACTAACGGCAAAGGCTCTACAACCGCATTCCTGCGCGCCATGGCCGAAGCCCAAGGTTTGCGCGTACATGTCTATACCTCGCCGCATCTGGTCAGTTTTTGTGAACGCATTGTGCTCGCAGGTAAAATGATTGACGAGGCAAAGTTATTGGATATTTTAGCCCGGGTTCAACAAGCAAATGATGGTCAGCCATTGTCGTTTTTTGAAGCCACAACAGCAGCAGCTTTCCTAGCCTTTTCAGAGACTTCCGCCGATTTATTAATCTTGGAGGTTGGACTAGGAGGGCGTTTTGACGCCACCAATGTTATTGACCACCCTGCCGCCACAGTTATAACGCCTATTGACTTAGACCACGCAGAATTTTTAGGCAGAGATCTTGCACAAATCGCGCGCGAAAAAGCCGGGGTATTCAAGCAGCATGTTCCCGCCTTCTCGGCTGAACAATCAGACTTGGTACGCGCAGTACTGGACGGCGAAGCCACCAAAACCCACTGCAATTTACAAAACATGGGCGAACATTTCAGTGCCTATGCCCAGCAAGGCCGCTTGGTGTTCGAGGACGATAACAGCCTGCTTGATTTGCCGCTTCCTGTACTGCGCGGCGCACATCAAATTAGTAATGCAGGTCTAGCTGTTGCAGTTGCAAAATCCATGCAAATCGACGAACGCGCTATCGCCAAAGGAATAGAAACCGCAAGTTGGCCCGCCCGGTTACAGCCATTAAGCAGTGGTTCCTTGGCCGAAATAGCTAACGAAGCGGGGGCGCAGCTATGGCTCGACGGCGGGCACAACCCACATGCTGCAAGGGCATTGGCAAGTGCTATGGCAGAGCTTGACGCGCAAGAACCCCGCCCCCTCGTCCTGATTATGGGCATGCTCGCCAATAAAGATGCGCCGGGGTTTTTGAATGCATTTGAAGGGCTGGCACAAAAACTTATCGCCGTGCCCATAGAAGACCATGCCAGCCTGTCCCCCGAAAACCTGATAGACATCGCCAAAGGACGCGGTATCAAAGCCGAGGCCAGCGATAATGTTACAGCCGCCATTACGACAATCATCCAGGCCGCTAGCAAAACAAAACAAAACCCCTCACCCCGTATCCTTATATGTGGCTCGCTTTACCTCGCAGGTAGTGTATTGGGACAAGGCTAAGTGGATCTATATCAGAATTACAGCCCCAACAATAACTCTGGAAAATTTACCACATAAAAGGCATAACACCTACATGAAAAAATTGATCATTGGTATTAGCGGGGCGAGCGGGGCAGTTTACGGTGTGCGCATGCTATCTATGTTGCAAGGGATCAAGAATGTGGAAACGCACCTTATCGTCTCGTCTGCCGGGTGGATGAATATTCGCCACGAATTGGGCATAGACAAAGCCGCCGTCCATATCCTCGCCGACCACGTCCACACGGACGGCGATATTGGTGCCTGTATTGCCAGCGGTTCTTATAAGGTAGACGGCATGGTCATCGCACCTTGCTCGGTGAAAACCATGGCGTCCATAGCGAACGGAATTTGCGGCACTTTGATTTCGCGGGCGGCGGATGTGTGTTTGAAGGAACGGCGGCGTTTGGTTTTGATGGTGCGCGAGACGCCTTTGCATTTGGGGCATTTGCGCAATATGGCTTTGGTGACGGAGATTGGGGCGATTGTTGCGCCGCCCGTGCCTGCGTTTTATTCCAAGCCAAAATCTATTGAAGAAATGGTCGACCAGACCAATGCGCAAGTGCTAGACGGGTTCGGGATTGAAGTGCAAGAGCATCTCAAACCGTGGAACGGATTAGGAAAGTAGAGCATGGCTGGATTATATTTTGATGAATTTGTTGTTGGCCATGTGTTTGAACATGAATTGCGCCGCACCGTCACCGAGAGCGACAATATGCTGTTCTCTAACATGACCCTCAACCCACAACCTCTGCACATCGACCATGAATTTGCCAAAAATACAGAGTTCGGCAAGCCGTTGGTCAATTCCATTTTCACCCTTGGTTTGATGATAGGGATTTCTGTGGGCGATACCACACTGGGCACCACGGTGGGCAATCTCGGTATGAGCGACACCAAATTCCCCCACCCCGTGTTTCACGGCGACACCATCCATGTAACTACCGAAGTCGCCAGCGCTCGCGCCAGCAAGTCCCGCCCCACCCAAGGCATAATCACCTTCATCCACCGCGCTTATAATCAAGACAATAAATTGGTAGCCATCTGTCAACGGGCTGCACTCATGAACCGCAAACCTGAATAGCCAAAAATGAATAGAGTATGTGCGCGGTTTACGCTTGCCATAACTAAAACCCGCATTAGATAGACCTTATGAAAATATCAAATAACACAAATAATATAGACCGCAGTGCCGGCGCCCAATTCGTACAAGACATGGAGCGCGACAAAAACAAGCGCAAGAAATCCCGCAGCCTAAAACCCCTGCGCAAGATATGGCCGTTCATCACCAAATATCCGGGGCTATTAGGACTATTTGTTTTCTTCCTGTTTACGGCGTCTATGACCAGTCTCGTCATGACGTTTGCATTTAAGTATATGCTCAATTGCGGGTTTGGCGCTGCGGGAAATGCTGCGAATTTGTGTGAAATAGCAGGCTTTAATCCGTCGGACGGGCGCGGCATATATTTTGTTTTCTTCATAGTAATAACCAGTTTAGGGGCACTTCTCGGCGCGGCGCGGTTTTATACGATCAGTATTCTCGGACAGCGCGTCGTCACAGATTTACGCACGGCACTGTACAATCACATTACTGGCCTCAGCCCCGTTTTTTTTGAAAAAGTTCGCACCGGAGAAGTGTTGTCGCGCCTAACCACAGATACCATGTTGGTCGAAACCGTGGTTGGCTCCAGCATGAGCATTGCCTTGCGCTCTATTGTAACAGGTGTGGGTGCTTTGGTTATCATGTTTGTGGTCAGTTGGAAATTGGCACTGATGGTGTTGGCCATTGGCCCGTTCATCATCATTCCGGCTATTGTCCTTGGAAAACGTGTGCGGAAATACTCCCGCGAAGGGCAAGATAATTTGGCCACGGCATCCGCCCGTGCCGTCGAAACCTTGTCCTCCATCCAAACCGTACAGGCTTTCACCCAGGAAGACACGGAGCGCACGCGTTTTGCTGAAGCTGCCGAGAACACATATCAATCCCAAAAGTCCCGCTTGGCTGTTCGTTCAGTTATGACATTCATCATGTTTGGCCTTGGACAAGCCGGGGTTATTTGCGTCTTGTGGTACGGCGCCAATCAGGCGGCGGCTGGCAAAATGTCCCCCGGAGATATTGGCCAATTTGCGGTTCTATCAGTCATGGCCATGGTCAATTTCGGTTTCGTTATCACCACATGGACAGACCTGCTACGCGCCGCCGGAGCCAGTGAACGCATCGTAGAGCTTTTGGGCGAAGTCCCGCAAATAACTACACCAGAAAACCCGGCCATACTCGTCAACGTCAAAGGCGCGTTGGACATAGAAGATTTAACATTTTCCTACCCGACCCGCCAAGACGAGACTGCGCTCGACCATGTAAATTTCTCTGTCAAGCCCAGCGAAACCGTAGCCTTGGTCGGCCCGTCCGGAGCAGGTAAAACCACCATGTTCCAATTGCTACTGAGGTTCTACGACCCTCAATCTGGCCAGATAAAAATCGACGGTATAGCCATCAAAGACCTTGCCCCGGAAACCTTGCGCCAGCAATTCGCCTTTGTGCAACAGGCCACGCCTTTGTTCTCCGGCTCTGCCATGGATAATATCCGCTACGGGCGTGCCGGTGCCAGCGACGACAAGGTTATCGCCGCCGCCAAAGCCGCCTATGCCCATGATTTTATTATGAAATTACCGGACGGGTATGACACAGACCTTGGCGAAAAAGCGCTAACCCTATCGGGCGGTCAGCAACAACGTATCGCCATCGCCCGCGCCATCCTCAGAGACGCACCAATATTATTGCTCGACGAAGCCACCAGCGCCCTTGATGCAGAAAGCGAACGCGCCGTGCAAAATGCATTCGCCGTCCTGTCCAAAGACCGCACAACCCTGATCATCGCCCACCGCTTGGCCACAGTCAAAAAAGCCGACCGCATCATCGTCCTAGAAGACGGCAAAATCGTCGGCCAAGGCACCCATAGTGAACTGGTAAAACGCGGCGGCCTCTATGCAAGGCTCGCGGAATTACAATTTAATTTGGAAGACTAAACCACCTTAGGTGTTTGGGCGTAGTGTCGAGCATACAGCAATTTGGTTTTGTGCAGCATGCGGGGGGATTGTCTAAGCATTTATCGGCATAAGCGATGAGTTCACCCACTGTGCTTGGTGCGGAATTTTGCGGGGGTATTTGCTCTGGGTTGGTGAGATCACTCATAGACATATTGCCAGCATCCACATGTTTCCAAACGCCGGTGGCGCTATCGAAACCATAATATGTCAACATTTCTTCGCCGTGATCCGCAACCCATTCGACGGCACGCAAGAGCAATTCCGCATCCGCGTCCGAGTAAAAATAATTAAATCCGACCCGTACCCAGCCCGGTTTTAAAATCTCCACGCCCGTGGCAATAACCGCTTCGTATTCTTCGGATGTTTTCAGATCAATATCCAATAGACGGTGCCCATATGGCCCGGCGCAAGAACATCCGCCCCGCGCCTGAATGCCGAACAAATCGTTTAGCAATGCAACGACAAAATTATAGTGGAGATATTTATCCGCGCTTTTTTCACTGCGTATCAAGAATGAGAATACGGGCAAACGATCAGCGGTTTTGGAACCTAAAATTTGGATATTTTTATGGTTGCCCCAACGCTTAATCGCCGCATCGGCAAAATCATGCTCTGCTTTGGAAATCTTCTCAGCACCGATTCTATCTCTCAGATCAAACACCAATCCGGCGCGAATTGACCCGACAATATCCGGCGTGCCGCCCTCTTCGCGGTGTTCAATATCGGCAAGGTAAGCCTGCGCACACGGACTAACATAAGACACCGTGCCGCCGCCGGGTATTACAGGCGTTTTATTTTGCGCCCATTTTTTCTTAACCACCAAAAGCCCCGGCGTCCCCGGTCCGCCGAGGAATTTATGGACGGAAATATAAATTGCGTCGAGAGCCTCACCGCCTTCCGGGTTCATATCAATCGGCTCATAAGGGGCGGAGGCGGCAAAATCAAAACAAGCCATGGCGCCGTATTTATGGAGTAGTTTTGCGATAGGCTGTACATCCGTGAGAATGCCCGTCACATTACTACCCGCAGAAAAACTGCCGATTTTCACAGGGCGTTTTTTGTATTTCTTGAGCTGCACTTCTAAGTCTTTTAGGCACAGCAACCCATCGTCAGTTTCTGCAATCGTCACCACATCAGCGATAGTTTCGCGCCACTGTACATCGTTAGAATGGTGCTCGTAGGGACCAATGAAAACAACGGGGCGCTTGGCGGCTTTGATCGTGGTATCAATGCCGTAACGCGACATGCCACCGGGCAGTTTCAAGCGCAACATGCCGATCAATTTATCAATCGCCCCCGTACAGCCCGCACCGCAAAATAATATCGCATCATCGTCGCTAGCGTTTAAAGATCTACCGATAATGCACCGTGCTTGTTCCCGGTAAGCTGTGCTTTGGCGACCCGTGGCCGAACTTTCCGTATGGGTGTTGGCGTAAAGCGGCAACACCGAATTTCGGATAGTGTCTTCAATAGGGCCGTAAGACCGCCCGCTAGCTACATAGTCAGCATACATCAACCGCCGCGCCCCGAACGGCCCATCAATTACCGTATCATTGCCGATAATATTTTGGCGCAGAGTAGCAAATTCATTGGCCTGTACGCCGTTATTTCTCACCGTTTTTTTGCGTGTCAAAAACCCAAACACATTTGCCTCCAAAATCGTAAAGTCCTGTACAATACTTAAAAAGGACATTACATTATAACAATGACCCGTACACTATCACCTATACTTCTCACAAGCACAAATTTCGCCCCGTTTGGCGATGTAGTCGAAGCACGTGGTCAAGCTAAGTCCATAAATTATGGGCAAACAAAGCGTTACCACGATTTAGCGTCCATAGATACGGGTGCCAAGAACGGCCAGACACTGGTCAATATTTTCCGAAGCATACCGCAATCACTTCCGGTAAATATAGAAATCATGGAACGGCACCCGCTTTCATCGCAACTGTTCATGCCATTATCGGACAATCCGTATTTGGTTGTTGTCGCACCTAAGGGCGAATTAGATGAAAGCCAGATAAAGGTATTTCTGGCTAGCCCCAACCAAGGCGTAAATTACCACGCAGGAACATGGCACCATTATTCGCTGGCGCTAGATGGCATCAGCGATTTTCTAGTGGTGGACAGAGGTGGTGATGGGGCTAATTGCGATGAGGTTATGTTGAGTCAGCCGGTGATTATTGAGGTGTAACCATTTCATCCTCACCCCATTTATGGGGGAGGTGCCTGCTCTTGCAGGCGGAGGGGGAAGCAAGGTTTCTCAAACACTGTGTTAGAGGGAATTGGCAGGGCAAAGTGTGTGGAGAACATCCTATAAATTTTTTGTGCGGATAGTTGTTTCCCCCTCCGTGCGCCAAGAGGCGCCCACCTCCCCCATAAATGGGGTGAGGATTAAATACGGCTAATCTTCCCAAACAACCGCAACCGACTCACCCCCCCGTCTGGGAAAACATTTAGACGGATGTGGGTGATTGGCTTGCCGTTATCTGGCTTGAATTCATGTTCGCTATCCGCCGTCATTTTTTGTACCGAAAGCAGCTCCGGCCAGTTCTTGGATTGCTCTATGATATCCCGATCAGACAGCCCATTTAAATTCGCCGCTTGCATAGAGACCCTGTCCGGGAAATTGCCTTTGAAAAATGCCGTATCAATCATAATGCGCTCAACCACCCCCATATGCGCCAGCGCTAAAATGGCGAAATCATGAACTTTGGTCCAATAATCAGGGTCGGTTGCTCGTTCAAGATTGCGGCGAGTTTCCCAACCATCGCCCATATTGATGCCTTTGCCCGGCGCGATGAGATTTTCCGGCACACCGAAATGCGTGTCATTGGCATAGACCGCCCGGCCACCATATTCCAAAGCCGCTAAATCAATGGTTTTGCTTTGGTCAAAACTATCCCAATCTATGAACACTTGCCCGTAAACCCGCAAGCGCGCTACGCCGCCGTCCGGGTAAATATGCAAACGCACATGCGTCCAAATTTCACCGCTGTCTACGGCGTAATAATGCTGGCTATCCCCTTGCAATACGGACTTAGCGACAACCTCTTGCCAACTACTTTCATCCGGTATATCCGCATCCGACCGCGCAACTTCTATTGCACAAAACGGCGGGAAGTTTCCTGTGAAATGGGAGGTGTCGACTTCAAAGCCAGCAATAATCCCACTACGACCTAGCTTGATCACGGCAAAATCGTGACCCTCTACCCGCTTGCGGCGGCTCTCCCAACCGTCCATCCATTTGCCGTTGTTATCATATTTATCCGTTATGAACACGGGCGCTTCAGGGTTTATCAAACGCGCCTTATCCGCGAAAAAATCATCGGTCGCAAAGACAACTTGGGCATCAAGGCGTGTTGCCGCTAAATTAGTGAGTTTTGTAAATTTAGGTATTGGCATCGAACCACCCCCCTATGCGGATTGCCGCAATTTTGTGAATTTGTTCCAGCGCGGTTTTTCGTTCTTCGGCTTCGGAATTTTTCAAGCGTATTTTGAACGCTTTAAGAATGTCTTTTCGGCTCATTCCTTTGACGGCAACAATAAATGGGAAGCCGAATTTCTCTGCGTAAGCCTTATTGTATTTTTGAAATTTTTTCAATTCGCGGGGCGTACATTGGTCAAGACCTGCCCCGGCTTGTTCCTGTGTCGAGCTTGCCGTCAGCGCACCCGATAAAGCCAATTTACCTGCCAAGTCAGGATGTGCTTTTATCAGCGCATCTTTCTCATCCGCACTGGCCGCGTCGACGACTTTGCCCATGGCCGGAATGACGCAGCAAGGCGAATTTAAATCCGCCGCAAAGGCTCGCTTTGCGGCCCAGGGCGAATGCTCATAAGCACCGCCAAATGCCGCCATAAATTCATCACGCGTCATGTGGATGCACTTTCCGCCAATGCTTTGCAATATCTATGCGGCGCGCGACCCAAACTTTGTCGTGGGACTTCACATAGCGCAGGAACCGCGCCAATGCCGCCGTGCGGGCTGGGCGTCCTGATATGCGGCAATGCAGGCCAATGGACAGCATTTTAGGTGCGGTCGCACCCTCTGCATATAGCGTATCAAAGGCGTCTTTTAGATAGGTGTAAAACTGATCCCCCGCATTAAATCCTTGCGCCGCGCAATAGCGCATATCATTGGTGTCCAGCGTATAAGGCACGATTAAATGCGGCTTTTTGGCCTGGGTAGACCAGAACGGTAAATCGTCGGAATAATCATCTGCATCATAGGTGAAACCGTATTCATTGATGAGACCCCGGGTGTTTGGACTGGTACGCCCAGTATACCAACCCTTTGGGGCGCTTCCCGTTAGCGTTTTAAATATGTCAATAGTTTCTTCTATATGGGCGCGTTCGGTGTCTTTATCCACATATTGGTAATTTATCCATTTAAGGCCGTGGCTCGCAATCTCGTGCCCGCGTTTCAAAAATTCGTCCACCATATGGGGCGCACGTTTAAGCGCATGGGCTACGGCGAAAATCGTCAGCGGCAAGTCTTCGTCGTCAAATAATTTCAATAACCGCCAAACCCCTGCCCGAGAACCATATTCGTACAAGCTTTCCATACTCATATGACGCGCACCGGGCACAGGTGCTGCACCGACGATTTCAGACAGGAAAGTCTCCGCCCCGTCGTCCCCGTGCAAAACACAGTTTTCCCCGCCCTCTTCATAGTTCAAGACAAATTGCACAGCAATACGCGCTCGATTAGGCCATTTGGGATGGGGCGGATTAGAGCCGTAGCCAGATAAATCTCTTTGATAAGTCATGGAATTATATTGTTAGACATACCGCGCTGTGTCCACATTTTTATTGAATTTTCTAACAAGGACGCGCATATTCGTCTGAATCAAACGAAAGACCATATGACCAAATTGACAACACATGTGCTGGATACAATGACAGGCAAGCCAGCGGCGGGTTTGCGGATTGATCTGTATAGATTTGAGGGCGGCGAAGCACAGTTCCTCTCCAGCCATAAAACCAATGATGATGGTCGGGTGGATAGCCCACTTTTACAAGACGCCGACTTTGCGGCAGGCAGTTACCGTCTGGATTTCCATGCGGGGGATTATTTGGCGGACAATGGCGGCTCCGATTTCTTAGACATCATCCCAATTAGGTTTATGATAGCCGACCAGGAGCGCCATTACCATGTCCCGCTTTTACTGTCCGCATACGGCTATTCCACATATCGGGGCAGTTAATGAAACACCTCGGTAAAAATCAACATCCAAGCCCCTCACCTTGTTCCTCTCCCTATAGGAGAGGAGACGGTGGCGAAACGATCTTTGCTTTACTAAATATCATAGATGGGTGCAGCATACTTAGCCTCTCCCATAGGGAGAGGCGCGCGACAGCGTGGTGAGGGGATAAGATTTCAATGGGTACACGTAACTATATCCAATTCATTCTGGACGGTGAAGTTATCACCGAACGGCACATCGACCCGACCATGTCTGTGTTGCAATATTTGCGCGAACGGAAAATGCGCACGGGCACCAAAGAAGGGTGCGCCGAGGGGGATTGCGGTGCGTGTACCGTGGTGTTGCGCGAATTGGTCGGCGGCGCGATACAAACCCGTAGCGTCAATGCTTGCATCTTGTTTGTCCCCACATTGGAGGGCAAAGAATTGGTCACGGTCGAGAGCATTGGTACGCCGGATGCGCCCCACGAAATTCAAAAACTGGTGGCGGAAAAGCATGGTTCTCAATGCGGGTTTTGCACACCGGGTATTGTTATGTCGCTCTACGCATTACAAATGGATGACCTCACCTATACGCGCGATAATATAGAGGAAGCTTTAGCCGGAAATCTGTGCCGCTGTACGGGGTATGGCCCAATTATAGAAGCCGCCAAAGCTATGGGGGCGCAAGCAGTTTTCGCGGATAACACAGACCGCTTGGCCAAATTGCAACACAGTGAATTGGTACATATATCTGCCAATATTCACGGCCAACACAAACAGTTTTTTATACCCAAGACTGTGGAACAGTTAACGGCCTTATTGGGTGAATATCCAGACGCCACCTTGCTGGCGGGCGGTACGGATATTGGGCTTTGGGTGACCAAGCACCATATGACATTGGCGACCATAATTTATCTGGGCAATGTTAAAGAGCTTGATGTCATTAAAGAAACAGACACAGATTATATCATCGG
>JALSHE010000067.1 GCA_026982415.1 Robiginitomaculum sp. | reverse complement strand
ACCCTATTCTTCGGCGCCGAGCATGGCGGCGATGACAATATCGCGCCCGGTTTTAAGCCCGCCGTCCGTGCGCAAAGTTATCTTGTCGCGCAAGCCATTGAGGGTCAGGATTTGGTGGACTTCCGACAGGCCAAGCTCCCACGGTACGCCTGCAAATTTAAGGCTGGTATTGGGAGATGCTCCGGTGCCGCCATTATGGCCAGCGATGAGGATCGTATCGGCCTTGGCTTTGGCAACCCCGGCGGCAATGGTGCCAACGCCGGAACTGGCAACCAATTTGACGCACACGCGGGCACGCGGGTTGATTTGTTTGAGGTCATAAATCAACTGCGCCAAGTCCTCGATAGAATAAATATCGTGGTGGGGCGGTGGGCTGATGAGGGTGACGCCAGGAGTGGCATGGCGTAATTTTGCGATCATTTCCGTGACCTTAAAGCCCGGCAATTGTCCGCCTTCGCCGGGCTTGGCACCCTGGGCGACTTTGATCTCGATCTCTTTGCAATTATTGAGATATTCCGCCGTAACACCGAACCGCCCGGACGCGATTTGTTTAATCTCCGAATTGGCATTGTCGCCGTTGGGCAAGGTTTTATAGCGCCCCGGGTCTTCCCCGCCTTCGCCGGAGACCGAACGCGCGCCGATGCGGTTCATGGCGATATTCAGTGTGCCGTGGGCTTCGGGGGACAGTGCGCCCAGTGACATGGCCTGGGTTAAAAACCGCCTGCGGATTTCATTGACATTTTCAACTTGCTCAATGGGAACGGGCTTACCCAAAGGGTTAAAATCCAGTAGGTCGCGAATTTGGATAGGGGCTTGTTCGTTGACCAATGCGGCGAATTTTTTATAAGCTTGGAAATCGCTGGTGCGCACTGCCGATTGCAACAAATTTATCATATCAGCGCCGTAAGCATGACGCTCACTGCCTGCCCGTTTACGGTAAAACCCGCCAATAGGCATAAGGGGTTTTTCAGGGGCGTAGGCGCGCCTATGTTGCTCAACAATTTTTTGTTCTAGCCCCGAAAGACCGATGCCGGAAATCCGCGAAGTCATGCCGGGGAAATGCTCGTCGACCAATGAGCGCGACAGGCCGAGGGCTTCGAAATTATTGCCGCCCCGATAAGACGAGATGACGGAAATGCCGGACTTGGAAATTATTTTCAAAAGGCCGTTATCTATGGATGTTTTATAATTGGCTAGCGCCGTATTTATGTCGGCTTTAATGGTGCCTTTAGCCACCAGTTCAGCCAACATATCCTGGGTCAAATACGCATTGACCACGGTCGCACCTGCGCCAATCAGCACGGCAAAATAATGGGTATCTAAGCATTCGCCGGAGCGGACAATCAAAGAACAATCCGAACGCAAGCCTTGCTTGACCAAATGGGCATGTACTCCGCCCACGCACAAAATTATCGGTGCAGAAATGTTCTCAACGCCAAATGTTTCGTCGCTCAACACTATATTTTCCACGCCCGCACGCACGGCTTTTTCGGCCTGTTTTTTAATGCGTTTTAGCACAGCTTTCAGCGCGCTACCGTGGTGGGCGCCCCGTTTGGGGGGTGCAAAGGTGCAGTCTAAAACCGCAACATTATCGCTTATGATGTCTCTATATTTAGCATACATGGCATTGGTGAGAACCGGGCTTTCCAACACATACATTTCGTCGGTTTGACCAGAAAACTCCTCAGGGCCGTCGGCGAGAATATTACGCAAATTGCGAAAGCGAGTTTTTAGTCCCATAACCCGAGTTTCGCGTAAAGGGTCAATGGGCGGATTGGTGACTTGGGAGAATTTCTGTCTAAAGAAATGCGAAAGAGGACGGTACTTGTCCGACAAAACGGCGAGGGGCGTATCGTCGCCCATGGAACCGATACTTTCTTTGCCTTGCTCTGCCATAGGGGTCAAAATCAAATCCAGTTCTTCGCGGGAACGACCGCACGCCAATTGCGCCCGCATCAAATCATCGCCAGACAAGTTTGGCTTTGGCTCTGGCCCAGATAATTTCTCGTCCAGTTCTATGGCTTGTTGCAACCATTCATTATAGGGTTTGGCGCTGGCTAACTTATTGATAATTTGATCGGAGTCGAAAAATTCGCCCACGTTCAAATTGACCGCAATGAGCCGTCCCGGCTTAATCGCACCTTTGGCTATGATAGAGCTTTCGTCCAAGGGACAGATGCCTGTCTCGGAGCCAACTGCTAAAATACCGTTGTCAGTAACGGCGTACCGTAAAGGCCGCAGACCGCTTCTATCAAGTCCGGCCATAACCCAGTCGCCGTCATAACCGACCAAAGCGGCAGGACCGTCCCATGGCTCCATGACCGCATTACAATATTCATAAAATGCCCGCCAGTTTTCCGGCATAAGCTCGGTACGCTTTGAATAGGCTTCTGGCACTAATAAAGTCTTCGCCAGCGGCACTGTGCGCCCTGCCCGCACTAAAAGTTCAAACACGGCATCCAGTGCAGCCGAATCGGATGAACCTTTTTGAATGACAGGTTTGACATCTTCAGCCCGCGCCCCAAAGGCGGAGGACGCCATTTTGATTTCGTGGCTTTTCATAAAATTAGTATTGGCGCGTACCGTGTTAATCTCGCCGTTATGGGCAATCATGCGGTAAGGATGGGCAAGCCACCATTGGGGGAATGTATTGGTGGAATAACGCTGGTGGAACAAAGCGGCGCGGGATGTAAATAATTCGTGTTTAAGATCTGGGTAAAAGGCATCAATTTGCTCGGCCAAAAACATACCTTTATAAGTGATGACACGACCAGAGAGGGAGCATACATAAAAGCCGGGCAGGGCGGCAGCTATGGCGCGTTTTTCAATACGGCGGCGGACAATGTAAAGCTCGCGCTCTAACTTAGCCGCGTCCCAAGATTTAGGTGGGCGGAACATAACCTGTTCAATAGCCGGGCGGGTGGCGGCAGCTTTATCGCCGATAATGCTGACATCAATGGGCACTTGCCGCCAGCCATATATATAACAGCCCGCCTTAAGTAATTCGGATTCGACGATGGTACGGGCTTGGTCTTGGGCGGAAAAATCCGTGCGCGGCAAGAATATCATCCCGACGGCGACGATAGCTTTCTTGGCTTTATGACCCGTGCGCGCCACTTGGCGTCTGAAAAATTCCTGGGGGATGTCGAGCATGATCCCGGCCCCGTCTCCGGTTTTCCCGTCGGCGTCCACTGCGCCCCGGTGCCAGACATTTTTGAGAGATTTTATCGCTAGCTCGACGATTTCGCGCCTTGGCTTACCGTCAATACTGGCCACCAAACCAACCCCGCAGGCATCGTGTTCATCGGCGGGGTCATAAGCGTTCGCATCTATAAGATGGTCGCGGTTTTGCTCGTATATTTGTTTCCAGTTTTGCATGTGTTACTCCGCCGCTGTTTCAGCAAGTTGATTTTCCAGATATTGGTGCATGGCCGCCGCCGCGTCCCGGCCTTCGCGTATGGCCCAAACCACCAGACTTGCCCCGCGCACAATATCCCCCGCTGCATAGACACCGGGCACATTTGTCTCGAATTTTGTCGGGTGAGCTTTTATGGTGCCCCAGTCGGTGAGTTTGAAATCCGGGTTTATTTCGTGCATATCTTCGGGAGTGAAGCCGAGGGCTTGAATAACCATGTCGGCTCTTACATCAAACTCTGAGCCTTTAATAGGGGTTACAGTTTGGCGACCGGATTGGTCTGCCAAAGAAGCGTGAAGTCCGAGCCGCATACGCACGGCACGCACCATTGAGACTTGCCCCTTTTCATCATGTATAGATTGGGGTGCTGCCAGCCATTCAAATATCACGCCTTCGTCCATAGCGTTTCGCGTTTCGCGCGCACTGCCGGGCATATTGGCTTGGTCGCGACGATAAAGACAGGTAACGGATTTAGCTTTTTGCCGCACCGCCGTGCGCACGCAATCCATAGCCGTGTCGCCGCCGCCAATGACTACCACATGTTTATTTTGGGCAGTTACATTTTTGATTTTATCCCCAAGCCCGAGTTTGTTGGAGCTGGTGAGATAGGGCAGAGCTTCGATGACTCCGCCCGCCCCACAGCCCGGTACTTGCAAAGCGCGGGATTTATACACACCTGTCGCCACCAAAATAGCCGCATGTTTTTTACGCAAATCGGCAAAGCTTAAATCCGTACCGATATTGGTGTTCAGAACGAACTCAACACCGCCGTCTTTCAAATGGTCTATGCGGCGCTGTACGATTTTTTTATCCAGTTTAAAATTGGGGATACCGTACATCAACAGCCCGCCCGCACGGTCATGACGGTCGTAAATGCTAACCTGCCAACCTTGTTCGCGCAGGGCTTCCGCAGCCGCTAGCCCGGCGGGGCCCGCGCCAATAATGCCGACGGACAGGGTGCCTTCGCGACTCGGTTTAATCGGCGCAACCCAGCCGTTTTCCCAGGCATTATCGGTTAGGGTTTTCTCGATAGCGCCAATGGTGACCGCGCCGTGGCCTGATTTTTCTATGACACACGCACCCTCGCACAATCGGTCTTGGGGACAGATACGCCCGCAAATCTCCGGCATGGAATTGGTCTGGGCGGAGAGTTGATAGGCTTCCTCCAAACGGCCTTCGGCGCTGAGATAGAGCCAGTCGGGGATATTGTTTTGCAAGGGGCAGCCCGATTGGCAAAACGGTACACCGCACTGGGAGCAGCGCGAGGACTGCTCTAGGGCTTTTTCGCGAATATAATCGGCATAGATCTCGCCGAAGTCTTCGGCGCGGACTTTTGCATCTCGCTTGGCTGGCATTTCTCCGTCTATTGATATGAATTTTAGCATAGTGTCGGTCATATTAGGCTTTCAAAAACATTTGGTAGGCGGGGTTGTGGGTCTCGTTGCGCATGGTCAATCCGGTATTGTGCAGGCTGGTTTGCAGTTCGGCTTCATTCTCCTTGGGTGTTTGAAAACCGCACAAAACCTGCCCGCTCGATGCGCCGTGATTGCGGTAATGAAACAAGGAAATATTCCAGCGCCCGTCCAGACCAGTAAGGAAATCCCGCAGAGCGCCGGGACGTTCAGGGAACTCGAAACTATAAATATGCTCCGGTGTGCGTGCCGCCGTAACGCCCCCGACCATATGGCGCAGATGCTGTTTGGCCAAACGGTTATGGGACAGGTCTGTCACCTCCATACCGGCGGCGCGGATATTATCCATAACTTGCACGCCTTGCTCAGGCGTTTTTATTTTAATGCCCACAAGGACATTTGCGGTAGCTTGGTCGGCATAGCGGTAATTAAACTCGCTGACCGCATGGTCGCCGAGCGCCTCGCAAAACTTAAGGAACGAACCAGGTTTTTCCGGAAGGGTGGCGCTGAACAATATTTCTTGCCCTGCACCCAATTCCGCTCGTTCGACCATGTGGCCAATGCGGTCAAAATTGACATTGGCGCCAGAGACTATAGCCACACAAGTGCCGTCCGGTTTGTTTTTATCCTTCAACAACCCCGCCAGCGCCAAAGCGCCCGCAGGTTCGACAACCGTGCGGGTTTTCTCAAAAATAATTTTCACGGCGGCGCAAATTTCATCATTACTGACCAATACGCTTTCGGGTTTAATTTGCTGGGCGAGGGCAAATGTTATGTCGCCAATCCGTTTAACCGCAACCCCGTCGGCAAAGCCGTCTACCGTGTCCAGATTGGTTGGTTTGCCCGCTTCAAGAGATGTTTTTAGGGTTGCCGCGCCTTCGGGTTCCACCGTGATAATGTTTGTCTCCGAGCTATGGACGCGCAAATAAGCCCCCATGCCAGCCAATAATCCACCGCCGCCAACACCGATATAAATCGCGGCAGGATTCGGCAGTTGCGTCAAGATTTCTTTGGCGACACTGCCTTGGCCAGCGATAACATCCGGGTCGTCAAATGCGTGAATAAATACGGCTCCGGTTTTGGCGGCAAAATCCTGCGCGGCGGCGTAGGCGGCGTCATAATTATCCCCGACTAAACGGATGTCTCCGCCCAGCGCCGTGACGGCTTCGGTTTTAATATCCGGCGTGGTGACAGGCATGAAAATGGTGGATTTTACCCCGGCATCACTGGCCGCAAGCGCCACACCTTGGGCATGATTGCCTGCGCTGGCACAAACCACACCGCGTTTTTTTTCTGCGTCCGCCAATTTAAATATCCGGTTGGCCGCGCCTCTGATTTTAAACGAAAACACATCTTGCTGGTCTTCGCGCTTTAGCCAAATACCATCACCAATGTCTTGCAAATGCGTGCGCTTGGCCAAGGGATAAACCATGGCCGCATCAACCCTATTGGCGATATTATCCAGATTAGGTGCTGACATTTTGTGCGACCCACTCTCCTACCTGTTTTGTTGAAAGACTGCCGCCCAAATCACCCGTCACTTGACCTGCATCTAAGGCTTGCTCCACGGCTTTCTCTATGGCTACCGCTTCGGCGTCTAGGCCGAAACTGGTGCGTAGCATCCACGCGGCGGACAATATCATAGCGATGGGATTGGCTTTACCTTGGCCTGCTATATCCGGCGCACTGCCGTGAATAGGCTCGTACATGCCCGTTTTTTCTGCGCCCAAACTGGCCGACGGAATAACGCCCATAGACCCGCACAGCATAGAGGCCTCATCGGTTAATATATCCCCGAACATATTCTCGGTCAGGATGACATCAAAGTCCCGGGGCCTTGTCAACATATGCATAGCCATAGCGTCGACGAGGGTGTGTTCCAGCTCAACATCCGGATAATCTTTGGCCACTTTTATAACCACTTCGCGCCATAATCTTGAAGTCTCCAATACATTGGATTTATCCACCGATGTTACTTTACCGCGCCGCATTTTGGCGAGGTCAAAGGCGCAGCGGGTGATGCGCTCTATCTCCATCTCACTATAGCGGCAGACATCATAAGCACCCAAATTATCCCGGCCTTTATCGCCGAAATAAATCCCGCCCGTCAGTTCCCGGACGACAACAAAATCGACGCCCTCCAAATATTCTGGCTTGAGGGGGGAGCTTGCGATTAAAGACGCAAAGGGTTTAGCCAGGCGTACATTGGCGAACAGTTCCAGTTTTTTACGCAAGATTAAAAGCCCGCCAAGCTCCGGTCTGTCGGACCCCTTAAGATGATCCCATTTCGGCCCGCCGACCGCACCCAGTAATATCGCGCCTGTGCGCCGCGCAGATAGTAATGTTTCCTCCGGCAAGGGCGTGCCGCGCACATCAATAGCCGCGCCGCCAATAAGATGCTCTTCAATTTCCAGTGTATGGTCGAACACATTGGCTGCCGCGTTCAACACGACCAAAGCCGCCAAGCCAACTTCAGGCCCAATGCCGTCCCCGGGGAGATATGTGAAATTTATGTTCATTTATCCTCGCCCCACTTGTGGGGGAGGTGCCCCTCCCTCTTTGGAGGGGCGGAGGGGGAACCCGCTGTCGCCCATATTGTTTGCAACATTTTTCATTCCTTCTATCGTCTGTCCATTTGCTAAGGAATTTTGTATATACTTATACATGGTTCCCCCTCCGACCTTCGCTTTGCTCCGGCCACCTCCCCCGCTAAAGCGGGGTGAGGATGAAATGGATATTTCACTAAACATTCCGTACCTCATATTCTGAAATCGCATCTTCTTGCCCCAGCAAATAATCCAGCTCGTCTTGCCCTTGTAGCAAACACAAGCGCGAAAATGGGTCAACTTTAAAAGGATATGTGCCACCATTTTTGGGCAGGCGGACTTCGCAAGCCTCCAGATCAATGGTCACGTTTTCGCCCGGATGGTCGAGCAACCATGCGTGGGCGGATGTCTCTATGACAATTGGCAGAAACCCGTTCTTGAGCGCATTTGCATGAAAAATATCAGCAATTTCGGAACTTATCACCGCGCGAAATCCGTAGTCCATGAGCGCCCACGGCGCGTGTTCGCGCGAGGAGCCACAGCCGAAATTATGCCCGGCCACCAATATTTGGCAAGCTTTAGCGGCGTCGCCATTGAGCGGGTGGTC
>JALSHE010000066.1 GCA_026982415.1 Robiginitomaculum sp. | reverse complement strand
GTTGCGGGGGAGGCGAGGACGGTGCGCACGCCGGGGCCTTGGCGGCCTTCGAAATTGCGGTTTGAGGTGGAGACGATGAGATCGCCCGGCTTGCCAATATCGCCGTTCATGCCAATACACATAGAGCAGCCCGGTTCGCGCCACTGCGCCCCTGCGGCCAAGAATATTTCGTGCAGACCCTCGGTTTCGGCCTGTATTTTGACCTGCTCAGACCCTGGTACGAAAACGGCGGTGACGCTGTCTGCCACGGATTTGCCCTCAAGAATTTTCGCGGCGATGCGGAAATCCTCTATGCGGGAATTGGTGCATGAGCCGATGAACACCGTATCAACTTTGGTGCCCGCAATCGCTGTACCTGCTTGCATCTCCATATAGGCATTATCTTCGGGTACCAATCCGTCAATGGGCATGGCCATGCCAGGGTGGGTGCCGTAAGTGACCATGGGTTTTATTTTGGCTGCGTCCAAGCGCACTTCTTTGTCATAAGTACAGCCCGCATCCGAAGCCAGAGACAACCAATCCGCTGCGGCTTGTCCAAAGTCGGCAGGTGCCATGACTTTGCTCTCGAAATATGCGGCACTTGTCGCATCAGGGGCAATCATGCCCGCCCGTGCGCCCGCCTCTATGGACATATTGCACACGGTCATGCGCTCGCTCATATTCATATTTTCAAAACATGACCCCCGATACTCAATCACATGTCCGGTGCCACCACCGACCCCGACTTTGGCAATGATGGCAAGGATAACATCTTTGGCCGCAACCCCGTCCGGCAAGGCCCCGTCCACCCAAACACACATGGATTTTGGCTTGCGCATCAAAATACACTGGCTCGCCAATACATGCCCGACTTGGGTCGTGCCGATACCGAATGCCAGCGCCCCAAATGCGCCGTGGGTGGCGGTGTGGCTATCGCCGCATACAATAGTCATGCCGGGCTGGGTCGCGCCCAGTTCCGGCCCCATAACATGGACAATGCCCCGGTAAGGGCTGTCCCATCCGTGGGTGGTGATGCCGTATTCAGCAGTGTTGGCCAAGAGCATATCGACCTGTTTTTCCGCCTGCGCACTCACATAAGGACGCGAGCCGTCCTCGTTCACAAGTGTCGGCGTCGAATGATCGATAGTCGCCAATGTCAGATCCGGCCTGCGAACTTTTAACCCGCGTTCCCTAAGCACCGTAAAAGCTTGCGGTGTGGTCACTTCGTGGATGAGATGCAGATCAATAAACAAAGTAGCAGGTTGCTCGCGCGTCTCCGGCGCAACAACATGCCGTTCCCAGACTTTATCAAACAGTGATTTAGGCATAGGTGTTTCCCCCTTTAAATCTTACCCCCTCACCACGCTGTCGCGCACCTCTCCCCATGGGAGAGGTTAAGATTGCCTGACTTTTACAATTTTTTTTGTAATTCACCGCTAGATGCGCCAACGTCTCCTCTTCCATAGGGAGAGGAACAAGGTGAGGGGATGGGATGTGCAAGTTAATCTCCATCAGTGCTGTGCCGCGATTGGGTGTTGGTTATCGCCTTTTCCGAGGCGTTTGGCGCGGCGCTCTATGCGGTTAATCACATCCAGGTAGGCGCGGGCTGTGGCCAGGATTGTGTCCGTCGATGTGCCGCGCCCGTTATAACTTTCGCCGTTCGCGCTTACTCTTATATCCGCCTCGGCCATGGCGTCTTCGCCCTCGGTGACACTGCGGGCGGAGAAACTATCCAGATGCAAATTGTGCCCAGTTAATTTGTTCATTGCAAGAAGCACCGCATTGACCGGGCCGCCTGCTTTCAAACTCGTGCCTATAGTTCGTCCGTCCTCATGGTTGAGGCACACCGTAGCTTCAGGGTTTTCATTGCCTTGTGACCCTGCCGACACATAAAGACTATCAATTTCCCACGGCCCCGCCCTGCCGATAGCTTCGCCCAGAATGAGCGCCTCTACATCGGCGTCGAACACTTCTTTCTTTTTATCGGCCAAGGTTTTGAAATCCACAAACACGGACTGCAATTGATTGTCCGACAGAGTGAAGCCGAGTTTTTCCGCCCGGTGTTTCAGCGCGGCACGGCCTGAATGCTTGCCCAGCACCAGATTATCCGGTTCCAGGCCGATGTCTTCGGGCTTCATAATCTCGTAGGTTTCGCGGTTGGCCAACATACCGTGTTGGTGAATACCGCTTTCATGGGCGAAGGCATTGGTACCGACAATGGCTTTATTACGCGCCAGCGGATTGCCGGTTATCGAAGCCAGCATTTTAGACGCCATACTGATTTTCTGGGTGTTGATGCCCGTATCCAGCCCGTAAAAATCGTTTCGGGTGCGCAGCACCATAGCCACTTCTTCGAGGGCGCAATTCCCCGCCCGCTCACCGATACCGTTGAGGGCGCATTCAATTTGCCTAGCTCCGCCGCGCACTGCCGCCAGAGAATTAGCAACCGCCAAACCCAAATCATCGTGACAATGGGCCGAGAAAACCGCCTTGCCTGCGCCGTCTATTTCAGTGGTCAGGAAACGAAATAAATCGGTAATTTCTTCGGGCGTGGTATAGCCGACCGTGTCAGGGATATTGATAGTGGTGGCGCCTGCCGCAATGGCCGCTTCGACCACGGTTTTTAAATAATCCCGTTCGGTGCGGATAGCGTCTTCGCAGGAGAACTCGACATTGTCGGTGTATTCAAGTGCCTGCGCAATGCCCGCAACGGCTTTCTCGATCACTTGGTCTTTGGACATTTTTAATTTGTATTCCCGGTGCAGGGGCGAGGTAGCGATGAACACATGCAGGCGAGATTCTTGTGCGGGTGCGATGGCCTCACCAGCCGCCCGAATATCGCCCGTATTACACCGCGCCAGAGAGCAAATAGTCGTGCCCGTAATTTCCCGGGCAATGGTTTGCACAGCCTCAAAATCACCGGGCGATGCTACCGCAAACCCGGCTTCGATGATGTCGACACCAAGGTCGGAGAGTGCTCGCGCCATGCGTAGTTTCTGCCCACCGTCCATGGAGAAGCCCGGCGCTTGCTCGCCGTCGCGTAAGGTGGTGTCGAAAATAATTATGTTATTGGTCATGAGTTTTTCCTGTTTATATCGCTCACGGCAGTGCGCTGAAGAAGCGCACACCTACGCGGGTGCGGCGCATTAGCGCCGGCGGGCGGTCGCCCTTGCCTCGCTTCGCTCGGTACTTCATTTTCATTTCAGTATCCGTCATTATCAATTCGCCCACTCCGCCCGCGTCCTGCGCCCGACTTTCTCCGCCGAAACAACATTATAAAGCCGCTCCAATTGCTTGCACAAAGTATCAAGATTACGCGGCCCGCCCAGGTCTTCTATGGCAACCAACAAATCAAAATCCCCGTCCACCCTCTGGGTACAATGCACATCCCGGTAGTCATAACCGCGCCGTTCAATAGTGCCGAGGGTGCGCAAAAGCGTCCCCGAAACATCTTGGAGCACGATCTTCAGTTTTCCCGATACGCCGCTACGCTCAAAGGTTTTATCAGCTTGTAATTGGGTCATTTTTTGTCTCCAGTGTCATCAAGTAAAACCGCCATTCCTAAGCATAAAAAAATTAACGCCAGCGGGACAAAAACAAATACGCAAAGCACAAATAGATATGTTAATAATGATCCGCTTTGTAGGTGGGTGTCAAAGATTTGGGCTGTTGCAACTAATCCAACACTAATTACGATAACAAAGATTCCCGCCATCCAACGAAGCACTCGTGCTATAAATTTTGACTTTAGCATCTCATCTCTCCATCATATCTGCGTTGCTGCGGCCTGGTGGAACTAACGGCCAGACGTTTTCTGACGCACTGATTTTTACGTGCATTAGGATTGGTTTTTTTGCGGCTAATAGCTTGTCTATGCCTGCGTCTACCTCCGCCCTTTTTGTGACCGTGAATGCGTCTATCTGAAACGCTCTTGCGACCTCTGCGAAATCGGGATTGTCATACAAGTCGACCTCGGAATAGTTTTCATCGAAGAACACTTCTTGCCATTGCCGCACCATGCCAAGCACACCGTTATCGAGCAGCACAATTTTCAGCGGGATTTGGTAACGGTTTAGCGTGGCCAGTTCCTGGATGTTCATCATGATTGAACCGTCGCCAGATACGGTGATGACCGTGCGTTCTGGGCAGCCCAATTGTGCGCCGAGGCCTGCGGGCATACCAAAACCCATCGTGCCGAGACCGCCAGATGTGATATGGTCTTTGGGGTCGTCGAAATAGCAATGTTGCGCCACCCACATTTGGTGTTGTCCCACATCGCAGGTGATGATGGCGTTTTCAGGGGCGCGTCTTGTTAGGTCGTGCAGGAGTTTTGGCGCGTAAACATTATCGCCGGGGGCGTTGTAATCCACCGCAAATTCTGCGCGGCGACCATAACACAATTCCCGCCATTCATCAGCGCTTGATTTACCCGGATTGAGCGCGGCCAGGTTTTTCTTGAGCGAACCCTCCAGCCAAATATCGGCTTTCCTGAGTTTGTTAATCTCCGCAATATCAATATCCATATGGATGATTTTTGCGTGGGGGGCAAAGGTGTCCAATTTGCCCGTGGCGCGGTCGTCGAAACGCGCACCAGCCACGATCAGCAAGTCCGCTTCTTGCACGGCGAAGTTTGCGGCCTTTAGTCCGTGCATACCGAGCATACCCAAGAAATGCGGATGGTCGGACGGCATGGCGCCCAGGCCTTTTAGGGTTGAGACCACCGGGATTTCTGTGCGTTCTACGAGGTCGCGTAATTCCTTAACCCCGTCGCCTTGGGCTATACCGCCGCCAATATAAAACAGCGGTTTTTTTGCGGCGCGGATCATGTCTTCGCAAATTTTTATATGCTCTGAACTTCCCATCTCTGGCTTAACTTTGGGATATGGTCGCCAGCGGTGGCGCTTTGTCGTGGTGGCATTGGCTACGTCCTTGGGCAGGTCGATGAGGACGGGGCCGGGGCGACCTTCGGCGGCAATATAATAGGCTTCTTCGACCATGCCGGGAATATCCGCCGGGTCGCGGGCGATATAGCTGTGCTTAACAATGGGCAGGGTGATGCCGAAAATATCGACCTCTTGGAACGCATCTGTACCCATCAAATCGGACGGCACTTGCCCGGTGATAAACACGACGGGGACGCTATCCAGATAGGCATCGGCGATGCCCGTCACCAGATTGGTCGCGCCGGGGCCCGACGTGGCCAAACATGTGCCGACTTTCCCTGTGGCCCGCGCATAACCAATGGCGGCCATGGCGCAACCTTGTTCATGGCGGCCAAGAATATGCTTGAGGTCAGAACCGGGTAGTACATCATAGACAGGCATGATGGCGCCACCCGGATAGCCGAAAATAATATCAACACCTTGTTCTTTAAGGCTATCGAGGAGCAATTGTGCGCCGGATTTTGGTGGGTGGGTCATTATATACAATCTTCATTACAAAAACACGTCCCAAAACCCCGCTCATACTTGCGCATGCAGGTATCCATTTGGGAGGCTTGAGGGTTAAACCGATAGCCCTGCGATGGACCCCTGCATACGCAGGGGTGAGCGGGAGAGAGAGAGTTTTTGTTTGGGTTAAGCATTTATCAATTCACATCTTTATCTATAACTTTGCCCGCTTTGATCCACGGCATCATGTCTCTGAGTTTTGCGCCTGTGGTCTCGATCAAATGGGCTTTGTTTTGGCGGCGTCTGGCGGTCATGCTTGGATAGCCGAGTGCGCCTTCCATGATGAAGTTTTTGGCGTATTCACCGTTTTGAATATTGGCCAAAGCCTCACGCATAGCTTTGCGGCTTTCCTCATTTATGACTTTATTGCCCGTCACATACTCCCCGTATTCAGCGTTGTTGGATATGGAGTAATTCATATCCGCTATGCCGCCTTCATACATCAAATCGACAATGAGTTTCAGTTCGTGCAAGCATTCAAAATAGGCCAGCTCCGGCGCGTATCCGGCTTCGACCAACGTCTCGAAACCCATCTTAACAAGCTCCACTGCGCCGCCGCAAAGTACGGCTTGTTCCCCGAACAAATCGGTTTCGGTTTCGTCTTTGAAGGTCGTATGGATGATGGCCGTGCGCCCGCCGCCTATGGCCGATGCGTAGGACTTGGCCAGTTCAATGGCAAAGCCGGAATTGGCGTCTTGCTCGACCGCAATCAAATCAGGAATACCGCGCCCGCCTTCAAATTCAGAGCGCACAGTATGGCCAGGGGCTTTGGGAGCTACCATAATCACATCCAAATCTCGGCGCGGGACGATTTGACCATAATGAATGGCAAAGCCGTGACCGAATGCTAGGGCTGCGCCTTCTTTGATATTGGGTTCAATGTCTTCGCGGTAAATCTTGGCTTGGTATTCGTCCGGGGCAAGCACCATGACTACATCCGCATCTTTAACGGCGGCGGCAGGTGTTGTAACATTCAGACCATCAGCGATAACTTTCTTGCGGGTGGCAGAACTTTCCAGCAAGCCGACAACAACGGATACGCCGCTGTCCTTGAGGTTCAAAGCATGGGCGCGGCCTTGGGAGCCATAGCCGATAATACAGACTTTCTTCGATTTTATAATCGAGAGGTCGCAGTCTTTGTCGTAAGAAATTTGTAAAGTCATTATATGTGTCTTTCTTTAAGTGTTGGAAAATGGAAAACTTGTGAGCGCGCCTTTGGAGGCTGAGCCAACCAGCTTGGCGTATTTTGCATAGGCTCCGCTTGGGTATTTAGGTGCGGGGGGCATCCAGTTTTTGGAGCGGGATTTTAAGTCAGCGGCTACGTTAATTTCGCGGGTCTCGACGTCGATAGAAATTATGTCGCCGTCCTTGACAAATGCGATAGGGCCGCCGTGGGCTGCTTCGGGAGCGACATGGCCGATGACGAAACCATAAGACGCACCGCTAAACCGCCCGTCGGTTATCAGCGCCACGTCATCTATCAACCCTTGGCCGACAAGTGCTGCCGTCACGGCCAGCATTTCGCGCATGCCCGGGCCGCCCGCCGGGCCTTCATTTCTGATGATGATAACATCACCTTTGTTAATGTCGCCCTTTTCGACCACGGCAAAACAGTCTTCTTCGCTCTCAAACACCCTTGCAGGCCCTTGGAATTGCAAATCACCATGCCCGGCCAATTTAGCCACACAGCCCTCTGGTGCCATGTCGCCGTAAAGAATACCAAAACCGCCCCGCGATTTTACCGGGTCGGCGAATGTGCGCACAACTTTTTGACCCGCAGTTTCCAGCGCGGCGTCAACTTCCTCGAACATAGTGCGTCCGGTAATGGTCGGCGCATCGTTCAGGCGACCGTCATCCTTCAAGCGCTTGCCGACTAAGGCCGAGCCGCCTGCCTCATACAGGTCAAAGGCCATATATTGCCCGCCAGGTTTGAGGTCGCCAATCACCGGCGTGGTGCGGGAAATTTCGTCGAACACATCAATATCAAATGCGACCCCGGCCTCGCGGGCAATGGCCAGCAAATGTAAAATCGCATTGGTCGAGGCGGCTGTCGCTGTCATGGCCGTCACCGCGTTGCGCAGAGACGCCTCACAAATCATGTCCTGAGGTAAGCGGTTGTCGCGCACGGCTTCCATCAAAATCTCGCCGCACTTAAACGCGGTTTCGTTTTTGGCGTCCACTGTGGCTGGCACATCATTAACACCCATGGGAGATAGACCCAGAAACGTCATGGCCATAGCCATGGAATTAGCGGTGAACTGACCGCCGCACGCACCCGCACCGGGGCAAGCGGCTTTTTCGATTTGCTCTAATTCCGCATCGTCAATAATGTTGGATGCATGGGCGCCCACGGCCTCGAATACGTCTTGAACGGATAA
>JALSHE010000065.1 GCA_026982415.1 Robiginitomaculum sp. | reverse complement strand
GGGTGCCGAAGCGTAGCGTAGGCGGAGGGGGGGCAACTAACGGCTTGATAGTTCTATTAGGGAATTTTCAACAAGGTAATCGCCTAACACCTTACTTTGCTGTTTGCACTGCTATTTTATCTTAAATTCGGTGGGTGCTACACCCTGCTTCCCCCTCCGCCCCAAGATAGGGCACCTCCCCCGCAAGCGGGGTGAG
The DNA here is from genome assembly GCA_026982415.1 of Robiginitomaculum sp. Taxonomy (GTDB): domain Bacteria; phylum Pseudomonadota; class Alphaproteobacteria; order Caulobacterales; family Maricaulaceae; genus Robiginitomaculum_A. Next base: position 16,402 of record JALSHE010000065.1, on the reverse strand, counting down.
GAAAAAATTAAAACGGCAGTTTCATGCCTTCCGGTAGTTTCATGTCGCCCCCCAAATCACCTAAAGCATCTTGCATGGTTTCGGATTGTTTTTGGTCTATTTTTATTTTGGCGTCGTGGTAGGCGGCTATGATTAGGTCTTCCAGGATTTCGGCTTCGTCTGCTACTATCATGGACGGGTCGATATTGATGGATTGCATGTGGCCTTCGCCGGATAGAGTGATGCGCACCATGCCGCCGCCGCTGACGCCTTCGGCACGTAGGTCGGCAACTTTGCCTTTGGCGATTTCCATTTTTTCTTGCATCTCTTTTGCCTGTTTCATCAGGCCCATTATATCTTTCATTGGATGTCTTTCATGTCTCGTTCTCCGGTTTGGCGAAATCTGCCGTTACAACATTAGATATGGCTTGTCTGTCCCGAAATTCAATCTCTACACCGGGAAATAATGCACGGGCGGCTACCGCGACCGGGTGATTGTCCTCTGCGTCTTTTTTCGCAGCTTGGGCGGTACGGCGGCGCTCTAGCAGGCTTGGTTCGCCTTGGGTTTTTGTGTCGACCTCAATATGCCATGGCCGCGCAGTGGCATCAGTGACCCAAGCACGGAGTTGGTATTCTAAATCTGTTGGCGCGTTCGTCGCAAAGGAAAACACAAATGTGCCCGGCTCGAACCGTATGGGTCGAATGAATTTTTCTATATCATAGCGCAAGCCGGTTTTGTTTTTTGGGACACCTGCCACTAAATCTTCAAACGTATTAAACTCAAGTTTTGCTGCCAAGCTTTGGGAAGCTTGAGGCGCAGGTTTGGTTTCAAATTGCGTGGCAGTATTGCCGTGAGCCGTGGGCGCGGCATTTGATATTTCAGCGCTGGACAATTTTGCACTTGTGCTGCTCGTATTTGACACACTGCCACCAGATGCTTTTGCCGGAGTTTTTACGTCCTTAAGCCCCGCCAATAATTGCGCCGCCAATTCCGGCGGTGGTAAATCGCCTGCAACCGCCAACCGCAACAAAGCCATTTCAGCCGCCGCCAGCGGGTCGGGCGCTGTGCGCACATCGGCATGAGCCGACAGCAACATTTGCCAAGCCCGCGTAATCTGCCCCATGGTCAAACCGCCAGCAAGGTCGTGCAGGCGCGTGACCTGATCCGGCGCCATATCAAATTCTGCCTCAGCGCCGAGCGCTTTGGCGCGGGAAACTTCGTGGCAAATATCCAAGAGATCCCGGACGATAACCGCCGGGTCTGCCCCGTCCGTATATTGGGAGCGGACTTCGACCAGCGCCCCCTTGGCATCACCACCGACAGCAGACGCGAACAACCCTAACACCCGTGTCCGGTCTGCCAGGCCGAGCATGATACGAATGTCTTCGGCGCTCACTTCTATGTCGCCCTCCGCCTGTACGATAGCTTGGTCGAGTAAGGACAAGCCGTCGCGCACAGAGCCTTCGGCGGCGCGGGCGATGAGCATCAAACCGTCCTCGGCAATGTTGGCTTTTTCCTGGGCGCAGATATTGGCTAAATGCTTACACAGTTCGTCCGCTTCAACACGGCGCAAATCAAACCGTTGGCAGCGGGACAAAACCGTAATCGGGATTTTGCGGATTTCTGTGGTGGCGAATATAAACTTAGCGTGATCCGGCGGCTCTTCTAGAGTTTTGAGTAGGGCATTAAACGCCTGCGCCGACAACATATGCACTTCGTCGATAATATAAACCTTATAACGCGCCTCTACGGGGCCGTAGCGCACACTGTCCAATATCTCGCGAATATCGCCAACGCCCGTGCGCGACGCCGCGTCCATTTCCATAACGTCCAAATGGGACGAACGGTTAATGGCATCACAGTGAATACCGGGCGGCTCTAATTGAACGCTCGGGCCGTCGTGGTCGTCGCTCTCATAATTCAAAGCCCGCGCCAACAGTCGCGCCGTCGTGGTCTTGCCAATACCCCGCACCCCGGTCAGCATAAAAGCATGGGCAACCCGTCCGGTTTTAAACGCATTGGTCAAAGTCTTGACCAAAGGCTCTTGCCCGATCATATCTTCGAAATTCATGGGCCGATATTTCCGCGCCAGAACCTGATAATTTTTAGATGTGGTTTTTGTGCTCATGGGCTCTTTATAGAGCAAAATTAGTACAGCGCCAGAAGATGTTTGAAGATAGGTGAAAAACGATGTCAGAGGAGCCTGTACCGAGCAAAGCGAGGCAAGGCCAAGTGGCCGTCGGCGCTAATGCGCCGCTCTTGCGGAGGCGTGCGCTCTTCGCGCACTGCCGTGAGCGCAATAAAGTGGAAGGCTGAACAATGACCCGAACAAAACTCGTTACGGCTGCTTCGTTCCCGATCTGACCGGGTTGGCGAGACGTCCGTCCAAAGCCAACCTTCCGAGCGGGCTTATGCACGGCTTACGCAATTTATTCAAGCCCGTTTTTCATCTGGTCATTCAGATAAAACACCGCTAAACAGGCCGCCAACCTCCTGCCCTTAAAAGGACAATTATGACCACTAATATCCCCATAGCCTTTACGGGCGCTCCTCTCGACTTGGCTGAAAACCGACGTTCAAGCGAAGAGATGGCGGGCTTTCTAAAAGATACAAATGCCCGCGCTTTCGTGATGTTTCACGGGCGGTTCCTTGTGAAAAACGGCGACCTTGTTATGGTGCATCCATCACAGATTAAAGGTACGCATTTATACGATCCCGGCCCGTTGTTTTTGGGGCTGGACGGTATAATCCCGATGTTTGCTTTTTCCTTTGCCAAAGAAAATGAGGCGGCTGGCCTGGTCAAAGGTGCGGCGCTGGATCATCTGCGCAATTTGGCCTTTCTTATGGACGGGCGACAATTGGCGCTTGCTGGGCGGGCGAAATCAATATTTGATTGGCACCGCTCCCACAGGTTTTGTTCCAATTGTGGTGTCGAGAGCAAGCCACAAGCGGGCGGCGTCACCCGCAAATGCCCCACTTGCGAAACCGACCATTTCCCCCGGGTTAACCCTGTGGTGATTATGTTGGTGCTAGACGGGGATAATTGTTTGCTCGGGCGCGGGCCGGAATGGCCTGACGGTGCGTATTCGGCGCTGGCAGGCTTTGTCTCTCCGGGCGAAAGCCTGTCCGAGGCCTGCGTCCGCGAGGTCAAGGAAGAGGTCAATATCGACGTGGAAAACCCCATCTATAAATTCTCTCAACCCTGGCCCTATCCGGGGCAGTTAATGATGGGCATGGTCTGCCAAGTCAAAGACGGGAAAAACACAAAAATTACCCTGGACACCAAAGAGCTAGCCGACGCAAAATGGTTCACGAGGGACGAAGTCAGGAGCGTGTTCGACGGCACAAATGCCCAAAAAGGCACACCCTTCATCTGCCCGCCAGACTTCACCATTGCGCACCAATTGATAAAGGACTGGCTGGCGGATTAAGCTTAATCTTCTAATATTGCAGGCCAGTTTTTATCGCCTTTTATGATGAAGCCGTTCATGTTTTTGAGCCATCTGTCTTTGATTTTTTTGTTGAAATTTAAATATAGGACACCGTCTTTTATAGTCCAATGTTTCGGCTTACCTTTGGCTAATTTATTTTTTGCAATTGCCCACGCACAATAGCCGCCGTAAGCTGGGGCGTATTTTTCTGGCTCGGCTTCAAATGTATCAAGATTGGTTTGCGTCGCAAATAGCCAGTTAGCACCGCGCCAATATGCGGCGAGCTTTGGCTTGCCTACCACGGGACTGCCTTGGTGAAAGCTGACAACGTCATACCCGCCGACGGCTAGATTGTTGCGCCAGCTTGTGTATATTTCGTCTGATTTGGCATGAGCCGATTGGGCTAATCCCATAGAGCTAAAGCACAATATGAATGCTGCAAATAATAATTTAATTGCGTTGGTCATGTGTTCCGCGAGCTATCTGCGGCATAGGTGCCGAGCATATACACATAATCTGTGAAGAACTGCAATTCCTCCAACGCATGTATCATGCCGGGGTCGTCGGGGTGGGCTTCTACGTCGGCGTAAAATTGGGTCGCGGTGAACGAGCCTTCTAGCATATAACTTTCCAGCTTGGTCATATTAATACCGTTGGTGGCGAACCCGCCCATAGCCTTATACAGGGCAGCCGGGATATTGCGCACCTTGAACACAAAGCTGGTGACGACTTTATCATTATGACCATTTGGGTTTCTTTTCGGGGTTTTCGCGGATTTAGACAGTGTTAAAAACCGTGTCGTGTTGTGGGGGGCGTCTTCGATATTGGCGTCCAATATGTCCAGCCCGTAAATCCTAGCTGCGAGGCTAGACGCAATTGCAGCAATAGACGTATCGCCGCTGTCCGCAACCCGTTTGGCTGCACCTGCCGTATCCAAATCGCCTCTAGCCATAATGCCCCAGTTTTTAAGGCGGTGGCGTACTTGTGACAAAGCCATGGGGTGTGAGTAGGCGGTTTTTATTTGTGCGCGTTTTACGCCCGGAAGTGCCAGCAAATTGTGATGCACGGGCAGATAATGTTCGGCGGTAATATGCAAGCCGCCCTCAGGCAGTAGGTGATAAATATCCGATACCCGTCCGGCCAAAGAGTTCTCCACCGGGATCATGGCTATGTCGGCATTACCGCCGCGCACCAACTCAAATGCGTGGGCAAAACTGCGGCACGACACGGCTTCCATATCCGGGTAATAAGTAGAACAGGCGAGATGGGAATAGGCACCCTCCTCCCCTTGGTAAACTATAATCTTGCTCATGATCGCTTTCCCGTCTTTTCTTGGCCTAAAATTATGCCCCGTGCGCGGGCTAAATCTTCGGGTGTGTCAACACCGTGAGGTTCGCTGTCTATAGCGGCGGCGTCAATCCGCATACCGGCTTCGAGGGCGCGGAGTTGTTCCAGCTTTTCGCGCAGCTCTAGCGGTGAGGGCGGCAAAGCGCAAAATCTACCTAGTGCATCACGACGGTAAGCATAAATTCCCACATGGTGCCAAATTGCGCCCGCGCCAAACGGTGCGGCGGCGCGGGTGAAATAAAGCGCCCGCCCCCGACTATCAGTTTCCATACTTAGCACAGCCTTGACCACATTCGGGTCGGCAATTTCGCGGGGGTCTTCGGTAGCAACGACCAAAGTCGAAATATCGCACTCTGGCACTTCGACCAAAACATCCACCGCTGCGCTAACGGCTAGCGGGTCAAGGGTCGGCAGGTCGCCTTGCACATTGATAACGCAATTATAGTTTTTTCCAGGGTCAACGGTATCCGCTGCCGCGCGAACCCGGTCTGTGCCGGACGGCAAATCTGGATCCGTCATAATTGCCGTGCCGCCGCCCGCTCTTACGGCTTCATATATCTCGGTTTCGGCACACGCAACGACAACAGGCCCCACATTGGCCGCCAGCGCCCTTTGCATGACATGAACAATCATCGGCACACCGCCAATATCCGCCAGTGGTTTCCCAGGTAGGCGCTGGGACGCCATACGTGCTGGAATCACCACTATCGGGGTTAAATTATGGTTTGTTTTCTTACTCATAGCCCCGTTTAGCCAGTTTGCAGGGGGTGGGGCAAGAATTTAAACAAGCCTGCGGCATAAAAACATTTGCAAAAGGACAGATAAATTATAATACAGGATCAGAATTATCAGCACGTAAGGAGCGTTTCATGAGTGGTTTGTTTGTTAATAAGGTTATGGGTGCGCTACTTGCGTCTGGCCTCGGGTTTATAATGATCAATAAATTTTCAAATGTGGTCATGAAACCGGATATCCCGAAGCCCGAAAAATTTGCCTATAGCCTAGCCGTAGAAGCCCCGACCCAAAAGGCTGAACTTGTTCCCGTGGCTTTCCCAAGCCCCACATGGCTGGTCGCGCGTGATGCGGAAAAGGGGGCGAAAGTCTTCAAGAAATGTAAATCCTGTCACACAGTTGATGCAGGCGGCAAAGACGGAACCGGCCCCCACCTTTGGAATATTCTTGGGCGGCCTATTGGTGGCGTTGCCGGATTTGGCTATTCCGACGGTATGAAAACCAAAGGCGGCGTTTGGGGATATGAGGAAATGGACGAATTTTTGAAGAAGCCCAAGACCTATATTCCTAAAACCAAAATGTCCTTTAACGGCCTGAAAAAAGAAACTGACCGGGCGGCATTGATCGAGTTTTTACGGTTAGCTGCTGATGCGCCCATGGCGCAATTGGTTGCTATGGCTGAAAAACCAGCAACCGATCAAGACGCTAGTTTAGGTGCCGAAAATGATGAAGTCGAGAAAATGGTCGGTGATGTGGTTGAGGAAATTGCCGAAGACATTGTTGAGAAAGCCCCGACTAAATCAGGTCACTAATTTTCTACAATCTTTTTATAGAGGTGAGTGCGCCCGCAGTTTTTTCTATGCGCGCTATTGCTTGTCCCAACGGCTCGCTAACCACAAGCATGTGATGCGCATTGGCGTGTAGCAAAGTTTGCGCGTTCCGCATAATGCCCACATGGCCCTTCCAGAAAACCAGATCGCCGCGTTTTAAGTCTGTGCCTTTATCTATCTCTTCGTCGATTGTCGCTTCTTGCATATCGGCATCGCGCAAGGCTTCTTGCCCCACGGCGCGCAAAGCCGTTTGCACTAGACCGGAACAATCAACCCCGTCCGGGCTAATCCCGCCCCACACATAGGGCAGGCCGAGATGTAGCTCTGCAATAGAGACGAAATCGCCCTTGGTATCAGTGATGGTATCCGCAAGAGCGTTGATGTGATTGACGTGGATATATCCCATATCCGGGATCCGCACATAATCACCGTCTTGGCCTTGGCTGGTGACTTTGGCGTTGAGCGGCAATGTGGTGCGGATTGCGGTTTTTAAATCTGGCTTGATGAATACGGGCGCACGGATAACGCTGATGCGGTGGGTGGGTTCCGCCGCGCCCCGTGCCAAAGCCATATTGGGGACATAGCCAACATAGCCTTTTCCGTCGGGTACGACTTCTTGCCCCCAGGCCCAGCCGTTGTGTATGTCGTAAATATCAAATTCCGCGCCCAGTAAAAGCTGCGTATCCATCATGCTGGCGCTGGCCGGAGCTTTGTGCAGAGGGATGACGGGCATCATCACTTGGTGGCGAATAGCATCGCCGTAGTTTTTAGCTTCGACTACATCTTTTAAATGTGCCGCCGCCAAGTCGGCTTTGTAGGGTGTAATTCTTGCGTCTGGTTTGGAAATAGGTTGGCTCATTATGCGACCTTTGTAGTGCCGGGTTTAGGCGTTTTCAAGTTTTGCGTTTCAACACGAATGCGTTCGGCAAAGTCCGAGAGAAAACGCGAACCTTGCGGGGTTCGCATCACCAAAACCGAACGCTTGTCCGCAGGGTCAGGCCTTCTATCAACAAATCCATAACGTCCCAATGTATCAAGGGCGCGGGTAACGGGAGAAATAGTAATATCTAAACGCCCGGCCAAAGACCGGACTGTATGCGGCCCCGCTTCCAGATAAACGGTCGTCAAAATAGCCATTTGCCGCGCATTTAAATCCGGCTGTGCGCCCTGCACAGAACCAAGATTAACGCGGTGCCAAAGCTGCAAAGCTTCTGCACGGTTGAAAATGTCGTGGTGTGGACGCAAGCAAATCTCCAAATACAAAACTGATTCGTTTAAGGACTCGCACAAGTGGGATTCGCAGGTCAAGGGTTAGGCAGAAATTACTCTGTATTCATTTAAGCGCCATCAACCGCTTCCATACATGTTCAGGTAATGTGCGCTGAGCATTTTTGAGAGAATCCCGTAAATGATCAACCTTTGTGGTCGTTGTCACGGCTAAATCAATATCTGGATTGGTTAGAACAAAACCCAAAGCCAAAGCGGATTTGCTCCAACCCGGTTCCGCAAGATATTCTGATATGGACCGAATATGTTTTATCTGCGCCCGGTTTTTAAGCAAGGCTCTAGCGATATACCAAATTTTAGCCCGCGAATTGGGCAGAAAAAAATTCTTTTGGTAAAGCCCCTGCATGAGCGGAGCAATAGCAATGACTGCTTTGCCGTTTTGTTTTGCCTTGGCGAATATCGGCGCATGTTCTTGGTGAATTATGTTGTAACGCCCCATCAGCACATCGATAAAATCAAGGCTGGCTGCTTGTTCAAGCCCTTTCCCCTCCCCGCAAATTCCAGCATGGCGGATTTTTCCCTGTGCTTTTAAATCTGTTAAAATAGGTTCACAATCTGCCATTTCCCTCTTGTTTGGCCCGTGGAGATACAGCAAGTCCAGCCGCTCTCGACCCAGTCGTTTCAAGCTCGCCTCTACATCCGCCGTGATAGCACCTCTTGAGAAATCTTTACGCGCACGACCATTGGAGCTAAAAGATGTGCCTGTTTTCGTGCTAATAAAAACGGCATCATCATGCGTAGTTCTTAGCGCACGCCCTAAACGTCTTTCCGCTTCGCCGTAAAATCCCGCCGTATCGAAATGAGTTATGCCGCCGTCCAGAGCCGCATGTATAATTTTTCTGGTCTGGTCATCGCTGAACCATGTTTTCCCTAAAACCCCGGAACACCCGAACCCCAAACGAATTTCTTTATTTTTAAGCACGGATACCATTTTATTATTTCGCCACTGTAAGATAAATCACAATATCCCCGGCAAGTTCAGTTCGTGTTCTTTGGCGCATTTTTTTGCGATTTCGTAGCCCGCGTCGGCGTGGCGCATGACGCCTGTTGCCGGGTCGTTCCACAGGACACGTTCTAATTTGCGGGCGGCCATTTCGGTGCCGTCGGCGCAAATGACAATGCCGCTATGTTGTGAGAAACCCATGCCGACACCGCCGCCGTGGTGTAGGCTAACCCAAGTCGCGCCGCCCGCCGTGTTGAGCATGGCGTTCAGCAACGGCCAATCAGAGACCGCGTCCGAGCCATCTTTCATGCTTTCCGTTTCGCGGTTAGGGCTGGCGACAGAACCGCTGTCCAGATGGTCGCGGCCTATGACCACGGGTGCGGATAGCTCGCCCGTGCGCACCATTTCGTTAAAGGCCAGGCCAAGCTTGTGCCGTTCGCCCAGACCGACCCAGCATATGCGGGCGGGCAAGCCTTGGAACTGAATACGGCTCCGTGCCATATCGAGCCAATTATGCAAGTGCGGATTATCTGGGATCAATTCTTTGACCTTGGCATCGGTTTTATAGATGTCTTCCGGATCACCAGACAGTGCCACCCAACGAAACGGGCCTATGCCTTTGCAAAATAATGGGCGAATATAAGCGGGCACAAAACCTGGAAAATCAAAGGCGTTTTTGAGGCCTTCATCATAAGCCACTTGGCGGATATTATTGCCGTAATCAAATGTAGGCACGCCGGCTTTCTCAAAATCCAGCATAGCTTGCACGTGAATTTTCATAGACGCACATGCCGCTGTTTCGACAACTTTTTTATCGCTCTCTCGCTTGCTGAGCCATTCTGCCATGCTCCAACCTTTCGGCAAATAACCGTTGATGGGATCGTGAGCGGAGGTTTGGTCTGTCACCATATCAGGACGCACACCGCGCTTATAGATTTCAGGAAAAATGTCCGCCGCGTTGCCGAGCAAGCCAACCGATAGAGCTTTGCCTTTGGACGTGGCGTCTTCGATAAAGGCCAAGGCTTCGTCCAGGGTTTTGGCTTTGGCGTCTACATATCCTGTGCGCAATCGGAAATCTATTCTTGTTTCGTCGCACTCGACGGTCAAGCAAGATGCGCCTGCCATGGTCGCGGCCAAAGGTTGGGCGCCGCCCATGCCGCCGAGGCCAGCGGTTAATATCCATTTCCCCGTGAGGTCGCCGCCGTAATGTTGCCGTCCGGCTTCGACAAAAGTTTCATATGTGCCTTGGACTATGCCCTGAGTACCAATATAAATCCATGAGCCAGCCGTCATTTGCCCGTACATCATCAGGCCTTTTTTATCCAGCTCGTTAAAGTGATCCCATGTGGCCCAGTGGGGGACAAGGTTTGAATTAGCGATAAGAACGCGCGGAGCCTCGCTATGGGTTTTAAACACGCCGACGGGTTTACCGCTTTGCACCAAAAGCGTCTCGTCGTCTTTAAGCTCTTTCAGGCTTTTGGTGATTTGGTCAAACGCCTCCCATGACCGCGCCGCCCGGCCAATGCCGCCGTAAACCACAAGCTCGTCCGGGTGTTCGGCAATATCCGGATCAAGATTGTTCATCAGCATCCGATAAGGGGCTTCGGTCTGCCAGCTTTTGCAATTAAGCTCTGTACCTGTAGGCGCTTTAACGGCGCGGGCATTTTTAAATCGGTTATTCATGGTTAAATATCTCTTTTCCAACAGCGTCCAACACTGCGCCTTGCTTGAGCATTTCGGTTGCGGTTTCTATATCGCCAGCCAGATAGCGGTCATCACCGAGGGGTGGGATTTTGGTACGCAGAGCATCTATGGCGCACTGCAAGGCCAGGCTGGTTTTTATGGGCGCACGCAGCTCAATCCCTTGCGCTGCGCACAACCATTCAATTGCCAAAATCGCAGATAGGTTTTGCGCCATATCCATCAGACGCCGTGCGCCGTGAGCGGCCATACTTACATGGTCTTCTTGGTTGGCAGAGGTCGGGGTGCTGTCCGTGCTACACGGGTTGGCGCGCTGTTTGTTTTCGCTCATCAGCGCCGCACTGGTCACTTCGGCAATCATAAATCCGGAATTAACGCCAGGGTTTGGCGACAAGAATGCGGGTAAGCCGAAGCTAAGCGCCGGGTCAACCAAGAGCGAAATCCGCCGCTGGGCAATGGCGCCGGTTTCCGCCAAGGCCAGCGCGATTTGGTCGGCGGCGAAAGCCACGGGTTCAGCATGGAAATTACCACCCGATAAAATATCGCCTGTCTCAATATCCACCAGCGGGTTATCAGTAACGGCATTGGCTTCGATCTCAAGCGTATCCGAGACCTGGCTTAATATGTCTATACACGCGCCCATGACTTGTGGTTGGCAACGCAAACAATAAGGGTCTTGCACGCGCTCGTCGTCTTCAAAATGACTATCGCGCAGGGGTGAGCCTTGCATTAAATTACGCAGTACCTGCCCGGCATGGATTTGTCCTTTGTGGCCGCGAAGTTCGTGAATGAAACTGCGAAACGGCGCAGACGACCCCATGGCCGCATCGACGCTCATCGCACCCGTGACCAGCGCCGAACGGGCTAATAGTTGAGCCTCGAACAACCCAGCCAAGGCATAAGCCGTAGAAAATTGTGTGCCGTTAATCAGGCCGAGACCTTCTTTGGCGCGCAGGACAATCGGTGTCAGCCCGGCCTTTTTTAACGCCTCTGCCCCCGACATTCGCTCGCCTTCATAGGTCGCTTCGCCCTCGCCGATCATGGCTGCTGCCATATGAGCGAGCGGTGCAAGATCGCCCGATGCGCCCACAGAACCTTGGCCTGGCACTACGGGCGTAACACCTTTCGCCAACATATCTTGCAACAACGCTATCAACCGCCAACTCACCCCAGACGCCCCGCGCCCAAGGGAGTTTATTTTCAGCGCCATCATCAAACGCGCAATAGGTTCCGGCGTAGGTTCGCCGACACCACAACAATGTGACAATATCAAATTGCGTTGTAATTTGGCCGTGTCTTCCACACTAATCTGAATACGCGCCAACTTCCCAAACCCAGTATTGACCCCGTAAACCGGGTCTGCACCTGCGGCAGCAGTCTTAACTATGCTCGCAGATTTTTCGCAGGCGGGTTTGGCGGATGCATCGAGTTTAATGCTTGCACCGTATCTGTATATAGATTGCCAAACATCTAGGGGCATATGGCCTGCTTTTATTGTTCTACTCATAACTTACGCCCTTATAAAAACGATTCATATTGGCAACATCTCCAACCCAGTAACTCAGTTCCGCAGGATGGTTGATTTCCCAAACAACCAAGTCTGCACTTTTACCGACTTCAAGTGTCCCGATTTTCCGGTCAAGTCCCAAAGCCTTTGAGCCAATACGGGTCATTCCTGCCAACGCTTCTTCGGGCGTAAAATCAAACAGTGTGCAAGCCATATTGAGGATAAGTAGCGGCGAGGTGATGGGCGAACTTCCCGGATTGCAATCCGTGGCCAATGCCATAGGCACGCCATATTTTCGGAACAAATTGACGGGCGGTTTTTGTGCCTCTTTCAGATAGTAAAACGCACCCGGCAAGAGAACGGCCACTGTTCCAGCTTTTGCCATGGCCTTGACGCTATCTTCGTCAATATACTCCAAATGATCTGCGGACAATGCGCCAAATTCCGCCGCCAGTTTCGCGCCGCCTTGATTGGATAATTGTTCTGCGTGCAGCTTAACCGCAAGTCCGTGTTTTTTGGCGGCTTCAAAAACCCGCCTGATTTGCGCCGGGCTAAAGCCTATGTGTTCACAAAATCCGTCTACGGAATCGGCAAGGCCAAGCCTGGCAATTTCGGGGATCATCTCATTACAAATTAAATCAATATAAGCGTCCGGATTATCTTTATATTCCGGCGGCAAAGCATGTGCGCCTAGAAATGTGGTGCGTACACATATATGGTCTTCGGTCAGTTTTCTGGCAACTTCAAGCATTTTGATTTCTGTAGACATATCCAGGCCGTAACCGGATTTCACTTCTATTGTTGTAACCCCCTGATACAGAAAATCAATCAGCCGCGTGGACGCTTCTTGGTAGAGATCATTTGCATTTATGCCTCTGGTGGCATTAACTGTCGACATAATACCGCCACCAGCTTTTGCAATTTCTGCATAACTTACGCCTTGAAGACGTTGCTCAAATTCCTGCGCTCGATTGCCGCCAAATACCAAATGTGTATGACAGTCAACAAGTCCCGGTGTCATCCAGCCGCCGTCGCATTCATGCACTTTTTCGGCCCCATACTCCGGCAAATCAGCCATCCTGCCCACCCAAACAATCCGCCCATCCTTCACCCCCACCGCTCCGTCCTCAATGGCTCCGTAGGGCGCATCTATATTTGGATCCATAGTTGCCAAATTGGCGTTTATGAATAGAGTGTCGAGTTTAAGTGTCATGGCGAACTTATAGAGTGAGGCGCAGGTTTATGCAAAACAAAGATTGGCCAAATATTGCCGGACTAGTTGCGGGCGGAAAAGCCGACATTGCCTTTATAGGCGCCACCATGACTTTGGGCTGTGTCACGCCGAGCGCCTATCATAAAGCCCCCGCAGTTTTCAGAAAATCCCTGAAACGGATTAGCACTTATGATTTGGAAGCGGGCTTTGATTTGGAGGGCACCTCCGTGCGTGATTACGGAGACATTGATTGCACGCACCTAAGCCCGGCGGAGGGTTTAGTGCCTATCGTAGAGGCATTTCGGCCCTTAACCCAAGACCACGGGCTAGCCGTGTTAATCGGTGGTCATAACGGGGTAACACGCGCAGGTGTGACTGCTCTTGATCCAAACTTGCAAAATGTAGGCTTGCTGACGCTGGACGCCCATTTTGATTTGCGCACCACCAAGGACGGCTCGGCTAATGGCAATCCGGTGCGTTGCTTGCTCGAAGACGGTCTGCCGGGCGCGCATATTGTGCAAATTGGCATAGCCCCCTTTGCCAATAGCCGCACCATGCACCAAACCGCGCTGGATGCGGGCATTACGGTCTATACAATGGCTGATTGTCGCAAAAACGGTGTCGAACAAACCGTAGCGACTGGCTTGCAATATTTGTCCGAAAAGTGTGATGTGATTTATGTGGACTTTGATATTGATGTCATTGAGCGGGCTTTGTCACCGGGAGCGCCGGGCGGACGAGCGGGCGGGTTTACGCCGCTGGAGTTTTTCGCTGCCACCCGTCTTATTGGCAGTCATAAAAAAGTTAAAGCTGTCGACCTTTGTGAATTTGATCCAGATTTAGATGTAAGCGATATCACCGCGCTTATTGCCGGGCGCTGGTTTGCGGAATTATTGATGGGCTATCACAGCCGCTAATTACATGTTTTTTAGACCGTCCATTTTTAACCAATGATAGAGGCCGCGCACGGCAAAAACCTCACCGCCTTTCGGATGGGCTGGTGAACGGCTTGGGTTCCAGCCGTAAACATCCAAATGCATCCAAGCCTGGTTTTTGCCGACGAATTTTTGCAAAAATAATGCCGCCGTGACACAGCCTGCAAAGCTACTCCCGGCGTTTTTCATATCGGCGATTGGGGACGATAACAGGTTCATATAAGGTTGCCACAAGGGCATTTGCCAAAGCGGGTCAAGCTGATCAGTACCGCTTTGCAAAATCGCACCAATGGGTTTTGTGCGGTTGGAGAAGAACGGCGGCAAGGTCGGGCCGAGTGCGACCCGCGCCGCGCCCGTAAGGGTGGCAAAATCAATGATTAGATTTGGATTATCTTCGGATGCGCGGGTCAAGGCATCACCCAAAACTAAACGGCCTTCGGCGTCCGTATTATCAATTTCGACGGTGAGACCTTTGCGCGAAGACAGCACGTCACCCGGCCTGTAGGCATTGCCGGAAATAGCATTTTCCGCCACAGCTAAAAACACATGCAAATGTACGGGCAGGTTTGTCGCCATAATCATTTCGGCGAGCGCCAGGGCATGGGCTGCACCACCCATATCTTTTTTCATAATACGCGCCCCTGCGGCACTTTTAATATTGAGACCACCTGTATCAAAGGTAATGCCCTTGCCGACCAATGCCAGAGATGGGTTACTGGTATCACCCCAGATAATTTCCAGTAAACGTGGTTTTTCGTGCGCCGCTCGACCAACCGCGTGGATCATAGGGTAGTTTTCCCTCAGCAAGCCTTTGCCGACGGTCGCCTTGAATTCTGCGCCGTGGGTTTTAGCTAAGCTTTTAGTTTCCGCATGTAGAGCTTTCGGCCCCAAGTCGCCCGCAGGTGTGTTGATTAAATCTCGACCTCGGTTGAGAGCCGTGACCATTGCCGCCGTCCCGTCGGCATGCATTTCGTCGTCCAGCACCAATGTCGGCGGTGTATGTGGTTTCTTCAAATAACGGGTGAACTTATACGCCCCCATCCCCCAAGCCGTGGCAAGCAGCGCCCTGTCCCAATCTTCAGGAGCAGTGGCTATTTCGTACAGCCCGGGGCGGAGTTTGTCTGCCAATGTTCCAGCTTGCAAAGGGCTGTCCGAATAGCCGTCAGACGTCCCGCCCGCTCCAAACAAGACCATTGCTACATTGCCTAGGTCGTCCGGCACCAAAACCGCTTGGCCGGAACCGCCGGTGAAATTGTGCGCCTTGGCATAAGTTTGCTGCGCCGGGCTTAGTCTCGTAAGGACAGTACCTGAGCCGTCTGGGCGGCAAATATGTATAGGGGTTACGGTTTTGCCCGCATCCACCGCACTGGCTTTGATAAAATATGTCACATTGTCATCCTTTAACAAAAATTAACTGTGTTCTTTTACTTTTGTTAACCAAATCTTGACTGATAGCAACAAAAGTTAACGGCAAACACTAACGCTATCTGTTCGAGGCTATAATGATCAAATCAAATATGACAAAATTCTTGATGGGCGGCGCAGGTCTAATCGCCTTATCCGGCTGCAGTTTAGCTAGTTTGCCGGGCGGGTATAGTCCGATTGAGCAACAAACGGTACAAGAGTTAAACACCTCCAATTATACCCCGCGTTCCGCAGATGAACGTGCCGCGATTTTAACCCAAGATTTATTCGCCCAAGCCGCGTTTTGGTCGCGGGAATATGACCTCAATCCGGCTGACCTAGAAGCGGCGATTAATCTGGCCAGCACTTTGCGCCGACTTGGTAATCCGCGCAAATCCATAGAGGTCGCCCAAACCACCCGCGCGCTTTATCCGCGTGATGTCGACCTGATGGCCGAGCTTGCTGCCGCACATCTAGCCGATAATAATCCAAAAGAAGCTCTCCCCATTATAGATACCGCCTTGGCACAGCGCCCCAACACGGCGCGGCTTTGGTCGCTCAAAGGCGCGGCTCTCGACCAGTTCGAACAATTTGCCGAAGCCCGCCAGCAGTATTCTCGTGGCTTGTCCATAGCGCCCAACGATCCGGGCATTATCGCCAATGTTGGCCTGTCTTATGCGCTAGAGGGCGATCCCAAGACGGCAGAAATCTGGCTCAGACGCGCCGCCAATATGCCGGGCGCTAGTGAAGCCGTGCGGCAAAACCTATCCCTCGTTCTTGGTCTGCAAAACAAATTTGGCGAAGCTGAAAAATGGGCTAACCGGGATATGGATGCCCAGTCTGCCGCCAATAACATGTCCTATATCCGCACTTTGCGTGGCTCTACAACGCCTGTTGTCAACGTAAAAACCCCGATAGGTTCACCAAGGCTCGCTGCACCGAGTGTAGCAAGTCCGCAAAACTATACGCCAAAAACCTATGGGCAAATGACACCGTCTTCTACGCGACAACCTGCTCGGCCAGTAACACAGGCGAATTATCAACGCCCAGCTCCCACAACCCAAAGACCTGTAGCCCAAAGACCCGTACCCT
>JALSHE010000064.1 GCA_026982415.1 Robiginitomaculum sp. | reverse complement strand
GTTGCGGCCAATCAGATTTTGCGCGGTCTTAAGGACGTAAGATGGCCCATGGTGGCAACAGGGTTCAGCTATTGGATTGTCGGTTTTCCGACCGCATTTTACCTCGCCATTTACACACCCCTCGGTGCGGTGGGTGTCTGGTACGGCTTGCTCATAGGCTTATTGCTAGCCTCCATATTCCTAAGCTATAGGTTTTGGCGCCTCGCTTGGAATAAAGGCTTGGGATAAACCCTCAGAGTAATATCGGCGGTGTGCGCCGCCTAACGGGCGTTGCATGAATAATAGATGTGTTGGTTTCTGCGCGGTCTTTAAGCGGACTTAGCACTTCGTCCAACACATCTATTGAGCGCAGACAAATCCGCGCAATGAAACAGTCTTCGCCCGTGACCTTGTCGCACTCTATGCATTCCGGCATGTCTTGTAAAATCCGCTCAACCAAATGCAATTGCCCCGGCAAAGGTTTGGCGCGAATAATGGCTTGCAGACTATAGCCGGTTTTCTTGAGATCAAGCTCAACCGTAAAGGCGCTGATGACGCCGCTATCAGTTAAGCGTCTGATACGTTCAGTTACGCTCGGCGCTGACATGCCAATGAGTTCTGCAAGTTCGCGCATAGAAATACGCGCGTCCGTGCTCAAGATAGCGATTAATTTTGCATCAATCTCGTCAAATGTAAAATTTTGATTTTGAATGCGTTTCATGTAATTTTCCTATTAAAATAAAGTATTAACACGGTAATGCCTTACTACATCTCTGTAAATGAGAGAGTTGAGCCGCTACCTTTGGACAGAACCAAAAAATCACTCAATTATCAAAGGAATGTAAAATGGAAATTTTAAAAATAGCGGCTTTTTCGGATGGGGATAGTGGCGGCAACCCTGCTGGTGTTGTTATCGGTGACATCTTACCGACCACAGAGACCATGCAAAGGGTCGCCGCCCAGGTTGGGTTTTCGGAAACCGCCTTTGCCGCACCGCTTGATGGTGATAAAAAATGGCGGGTGCGGTATTTCTCGCCGGAAAGCGAAGTGCCGTTTTGTGGTCATGCGACCATTGCGCTCGGGGCGGCTTTGGCACTGAAATTCGGTGCTGCTGAATACGCACTGACATTGAACGGTGCAGAAGTAACTGTTAGCGGTGAACAGGACGGTCATATTATCAAAGCCGCCTTGCAATCACCGCCCACTAAAAGTGCGCTCGCCAATGACGCAATGGTTGATGGCGCGCTAAAACTCTTGGGCTATAGCCGGGATGACCTCGACCCGCGCATCCCGCCTGCCCGCGCCCACGGCGGTGCGGATCATCTTATCTTGGCTTTGAAAGACCGCCGTAAATTGGCCGCCATGGATTACGATTTGGACGCAGGCCGCACCTATATGAGCACCCATAACATCGTCACCATTGCGCTCATTGTGTCCGAGACCAACACTCTATTTCACGCCCGCAATGCTTTCGCGTCCGGCGGCGTCCTCGAAGACCCGGCCACAGGCGCAGCGGCGGCGGCTTTTGCTGGATATTTACGCGATATAAGTTGGCCGCACGGCGGTAAAGTAAATATCATCCAAGGCGAAGACATGGGCATGCGCTCGCTACTCCGCGCAGAATTTACGGACGAAGCGGGAAGCTCGGTACGGTTATCGGGGACTGCGAGAGTTATGGAGTAACGCCTTATGAAATAGGCGGGATAGGCTTAGCGCGACTGCTGTCTAGATACCTCGCCGCCGTAACATTTAAGGTGCCGTCTTCTAGGTCGATGAGCAGCGGATTACCCGTAGGCACTTCGTAACCCGGAATGTCGGCGTCGGCGACATTGAACAGCTCTTTTAAAAGAGCGCGCAAGCTATTGCCGTGGGCGGAAATGAGCAGGGTTTTCCCGGCCTTGATTTTCGGTGCTATGTCGGCATTGAAATATGGCAAGACCCGCTCTAAGGTGAGTTTTAAGCTCTCCCCTCTCGGTAAATCCTCCGGCGCAATATCGGCATAACGTGGGTCATTGGCCGGGTGGTATTTATGGGACGGCTCTATGAACGGCGGCGGCACATCAAAGCTGCGGCGCCAAATATGCACTTGTTCGTCGCCGTGTTTATCGCGGGTTTCTTGTTTATTGAGACCTGTCAGCCCGCCGTAATGACGCTCGTTCAGGCGCCAGTCTTTGGTGACCGGAATATAGCATTGGTCAAGACCCCGCAGAGACATCCAAAGCGTGCGAATAGCCCGGGTCAAATAAGACGTATAGGCTTCGTCAAAGCGCAAGCCTTCCGCCGCCATAAGTGTGCCGCCGAGCATGGCTTCGGCGACACCTTTTTCCGTAAGATCCACATCGACCCAGCCCGTAAAGCGGTTCCTTAAATTCCATTCGCTCTGGCCGTGGCGTACCAATACCAATTTTGTCATGCTTAAACCCTATATCTATTCGGGCTTTATATACAGGTGCAAGAAGTGGTCTGTCGAGAGCCGTTTGCCGTGTTTCTTATTTTTTAGGCTTCACATACATGTGCAAAAATCTGTCGGTCTCACGGCGGACTTTTGGGTTGAACACATTGAGGCTATAATCATCTGCCTTATTGGTGAGAATATTGCTGGTTTTCTCCAGTGTGAAACCAGCCTTTTCCGCATAGGCCTGAACATGGGCGGGGTCGATACGGTGGGTGTCACCGCCCGTAGTGACCGGGGAACCCGGTGCGGCTTTATGATCAAGCAAGACCAGTTTCCCGCCCGGTTTCAATACGCGGTAAATTTCGCCGTAAACTTTGTCCGGCGCGCCAAGTGTCAATTCGCCATCTTCGTTTTTCATCCAAAGCTCATGGGGGCCAAGGAACCAAGTGACTATGTCGGCAGTTCCTGTCTCTACATCCAGAGCATCGAAATTACTACGAGTGTGGGTAACATTGCCGAGGCGTTCACCGTTCTTGCCGAGGCGGGCTTCGAACACTTCCGGCTTGATAAAGGCATCAAAGCTCCCTGGGTTTTGCATGGTGACTTTGCCATCTTTGCCGACAATACGCGACATGAGTTCCGTATAATAGCCGCTCCCTGCCTCAAGCTCGACCACGGTCATGCCCGGCCACATACCCGTAAATTCCAACACCGCAGCCGCCTTGCGGATTTTATCGTCTTTGGCATCTGCTTTGGGGCGGTCATGGGCTTGAATAGCCATCATAACTTCGCCTCTATTGCCAATGTCTTCCGCACCCACCATCTTGGTGGATTTAACGGTCTCCTCTATAGTATCTGGGGCAGTAGGCTTGGCTTCAATTTCTTGTGCCATAGACCTAGCTTCGGCTTTCTCTTCGGGTGCGGGAGGTTGGCCACATGCACCGAGTATCAATAATGCTGTGCCTGTTAAAAATAAATTCTTCATGATGTCGTTCTCCTGGGTAACACCCCCCGAATATGCTCCATATACGATTTTAAACGATTTGGCAATCATATTGCTTTTTGGTGGTCGCCTAAAACCTTATTGCTCTAATGGGCATCATTCCAGTTAAGCGCGGCTTTGGCGTCTACGACCAATGGCACACTTAAATTTACCGCAGGGGCGCAGGCGTTTTGCATTACGGGTTTGACTACGGAAATCAATTCTTCTGCCGATGTTTCTGGCACTTCGAATATCAATTCGTCGTGGACTTGCAAGAGCATTTTGGCGCCGCCTACAGCTTTGATGGCGTCCGGCATTTTTATCATGGCGCGGCGGAGTATGTCTGCGGCAGTACCTTGGATCGGGGCATTGATGGCCTGGCGTTCTGCGCCGGCACGGTACATGGGGTTTTTCTCGTTGATAGATTTAACATGGCATTTGCGGCCAAACAGGGTTTTGACATAGCCGAACTCGCGGGCTTCGTCTTTGGCGGCTTCCATATAGGCTTTGATACCGGGGAATTTTTCGAAATAGGCGTCGATATATTCTTTGGCTTCGGTGCGCGATATGCCGAGATTATTGGCCAGACCGAATGCGGATATACCGTAAATAATACCAAAGTTAATCGCCTTGGCACGTCGGCGGGTTGCGCTGTCCATGCCCTCTATCGGCACACCAAACATCTCGCTGGCAGTCAGAGCATGAATGTCAACACCGTCGGCGAAAGCCTGCTTCATAGACGGCAGGTCCGCCATATGCGCCAGCACCCGCAGCTCGACCTGGGAGTAGTCTGCCGCCACTAAAACATGTCCGGGTTCCGCCACGAAAGCTGTGCGGATTTTGCGGCCATCTTCTGTGCGGATGGGGATGTTTTGCAGATTGGGATCGCTGGAGGACAAGCGCCCGGTCGTGGTTGAGGCCAGAGAATAGCTGGTATGGACACGTCCTGTGCGCGGGTTTATCTCGCGCGGCAATGTATCTGTATAGGTGGATTTCAGTTTGGCATAATGTCGCCAGTCGAGAACCAATTTAGGAAGCGCATGTGTATCTTGCAATTTTTCCAACACCCCTGCCCCGGTTTGCCAAGCGCCGGTTTTAGTTTTCTTACCGCCAGGTAAAGCCAAATCGTCAAACAGAATTTCCCCCAATTGCTTCGGGCTGGCTAAATTAAACGGGCGCCCAGCTAGCTCGTGGGCTTCGGCCTCTAACCCGCATTTTTTTTGCTCGAAATCCGAAGACAGCCTAGCCAGCACGGTCTTGTCAACTTTGATACCAGTATTTTCCATGGCCGCTAAAACGGGCGGCATAGGGCGCTCCAAGGTTTCGTAAACTGTCGCCACTTGCTTTTTAGCCAGTTCCGGCTTGAGAAGCTTCCACAGGCGCAAAGTCACATCCGCGTCCTCGGCGGCGTAAGGGGTTGCAGTTTCCAAATCAATTTGGTCAAAGGTTTTGGCGTTTTTCCCTGTGCCTGCGACCTGCTTGAACGGGATAGGCTTATGGCCAAAATGCAGTTCCGACAGCGCGTCCATGCCGTGCCCGTGCAGGCCACAGTCCAGCGCATAGGAGATGAGCATCGTATCGTCAAACGGCGCAGGATAAAGCCCGTAGCGGGAAAACACCCCTAGATCATATTTGAAATTTTGGCCAATTTTCAGCACAGAATCGTCGTGTAACATGGGCTTTAAAATATCGAGCGCGGTCTGCAGGGGGATTTGTTCGGGCGCGCCGTCCCCGCTCATATCGCCAAATAAATCCTGCGATCCGCCCAGGCCGTGACCCAGCGGAATATAGCAGGCTTCATTGTCCGCCACGGCCAAACATACCCCGACCAGATTGGCGCTGGCACTATTTAGACTGTCGGTTTCAAGGTCCACTGCACAGACGCCGACCTTGGTACAACGGGCGACCCAATGTTTGAGCCGCTCTACGCTTTGTACACATTCATATTTATCTTTGTCAAACACCGGCACGCTGGCAACAGGCGGTTCCGCGCTATCATCTTTACGCAAACTGTCGGTATCTCCCTCGCCCATGGCCGCCATAACCCGCCGGGTTAAGGTCTTGAATGTCATATCCTCTAGGAAGTTAAGAAGCTTATCCCGATCCGGGTCTTGCACTGCCAATTGCTCCAGCGGAATGCCCAAATCCATGTCGCGCCTCAGGGTTACGAGTTCGCGCGACACACGGGCAAGATCTGCGAATTCTATCAGTTTTTCGCGGCGACCCTTTTGCGGAATTTCACTGGCACGGGCGAGCAAAGTATCCAAATCACCAAATTGGTTTATCAGCAAAGCCGCCGTCTTAACGCCAATACCCGGCACGCCAGGCACATTATCTGAACTGTCCCCGGCTAAGGCTTGGATGTCGATAACTTTGTCAGGGCCAACACCGAATTTCTCGAACACTTCGGGGGCGCAAATGGTTTTGTTTTTCATGGTATCAACCATGCAGACTTTATCTGAAACCAATTGCATCAGGTCTTTGTCGCTGGAGATGATCGTCACCCGTGCGCCTTTTTTCTCGGCTTGGTCTGTATAGCTTGCGATAATGTCGTCGGCCTCAAAGCCCGGTGTTTCTATGGCCAGCGCGCCAAACGCCCGCGTGGCCTCACGGGTGAGGGGGAATTGCGGAATGAGGTCATCAGGCGGCGGCGGGCGATTGGCTTTGTAATCCTCGTAAATGTCCGAGCGAAATGTTTTGCCTTTGCTGTCAAAAATCACTGCAAAATGGGTTGGGCGGTCATCGCCGTGTTGTTCGCGCAGCAATTTAAACAACATATTCGAAAACCCGGCCACCGCCCCAATGACCAAGCCGTCCGTGCGCCGGGTCAGCGCGGGCAAGGCATAATAGGCGCGAAATATATAGCCCGAGCCGTCCACAAGGACGACATGGGAGCTGGAATCAATAGGTTTGGCATAAGTCATGCATCAAGTTTGGCACGGTGTACAAAGTTTGCAAGCGTAGAATTCTTTCTTGCCCAAATTTCGCCGCAGTTTATGATTATCACCTGACAAGTTTGGGAAGAAAAATGCAAGAAAACGGCATAGATATGGACGACGAAACACAAGCGGGTGCCAAGAGTGCACTTGTTTTCGCTGTGCTTGCGACTGTCGTTTTAATAGCCGTTGCGCCGTTTTTCATGGGCAGAGATAACCCGCAAGACATGGCCATAATACTAGAAACCCCGCGTC
This sequence comes from Robiginitomaculum sp., assembly GCA_026982415.1. GTDB lineage: Bacteria > Pseudomonadota > Alphaproteobacteria > Caulobacterales > Maricaulaceae > Robiginitomaculum_A. Next base: position 10,447 of record JALSHE010000064.1, on the reverse strand, counting down.
AAGCCTATCTCAAAATTATAGGCGAAACCCATACGGGAATCAGGCTTGCCCGGCTCAATGATTTCGCAGTCAATATTGCGTTCAACGAAAACACTAAAGCCGCTCGGGTGCGCAGGGATGCTTTGTCCGCTAATGAACAAATTGCCTGGGCCAAGCTCACCGACGCGCTTTATAATTTAGATAAATCTGCAACCGATAAATCCAATGCATTCGTCGCCTATAAAGATAGGTGGGGTGTTTGGGCTCGGCAAGACGAAATCCCCAAATTGTTGGAACAAACATCCACAATACCTGGCGTATCGGCACAGATGAAATATGCGCCCAATAGAAGAAAATCCAAATTTGCCACTGACAATACAGAGGCTATGTTGGCGGGCGCAACATCAGCAATGGACGCCCTGATGCCTATAATATCCGAACACATGGAAACGAAAAATTACGAAACCGTTGAGCCGCGCATCAAATACGCCAAGCGTCCGCGCTACCCGCGCCGCGCCAGACGTAAAGGCATAGAGGCTGTAATCACTTTGTCCCTCGACATAGACGAGCGCGGCAATGTCGCCCGCACACATGTGGTGAGCATCAACGCTCCGCGTTATAAAGACAAATTTATCCGTGCCGCCCGCCGCGCTGCAATAGCCTCAAAATTCCACCCAAAAACCATAACCGGAAAACCAGTAGCTAGTCGTGGATATTTGCGTAAATATAGTTTCACGTCTGGAGGTTGATTTACCTTATTCTGCATGATATCCTAAGATAATTATTTTCGGGCAGCCTTGTTAATCCCCGCCCTTATAGCTAATTGCTAACTTATACTTAAAGCAGGGGCAAATCATCAATCGTTAACAGGAAAATTTGCGCAATATGTAAGATTATTATGAAATAATAATGCCGTTTTGTGCCCGCCACACCCTTACTGATATTCCCCACATGTCTTTCAGGTTTTGGGTTATCAGGGACAGGTTCAAAATATTTGAGTGAGCTAATAAACTCTTGACCTGGATGGTGTGATTGCGAAATACATCACTTGTAAAAACGGGCCAGTCTATTCAATCAGATTTAGCATAAATGGGTTATTTACCGAAGGGGTCGGTATAAGACCTTGAAAACCGGGAAGCTTCCTGCGAGTTACATGCGCTTAGATGAAACTTAGCGCGAGCAAAATGATGCGATCAAGTGACCCTGCTATTAAATCCGGGAAAGACAAGAAAAAGTCCCTAGTGCTTACACTGCTCAAATTGGCGGTAGGGATTGCCGCACTGGTTTTGCTCTTTGTCTGGGTAGATTGGCGCGAAGCATGGGTGGTTATTAAAACGGCAAACCCTTTATGGCTGGCGTTAGGCGGCGGGCTGATCTTGCTGGTTTGGGCTTTGGATGCGCTGCGTTTGCACTGGATGACGCCCATAGACGGCCTGCCTTACCGCACGCATTTGGCGCTGGCTTTGCAAAGCGCCTTTGTCATGCAGTTCGGCTTTGGCGTGTTTAGCGGCGACGGGTATAGGGTGGCGGGCTATGCGCTGAAATCCGGTAAAGTGTTCAAACCCACCGCGCACCTTGTCGCGTCGCGTATCGCCGGGTTTTCCAGCGTTGCTTTGACGGCGGCTCTGGCATCAATTTGGATGATAATCTACGGCGATGCCGCATTTTTGGAAACCGGGAAATCAATCATTAAAACGGTGGTGATTGCCGGCGGGGTTGGGCTTTTTATTTTAGTCTTAATTGGCCTTAGCTTGCGGGGTCGTAAATTGCCGCGCTGGATCAATGAAGCGCTTACGGCGGCGAAAACGATTACGTTCAGGATTTGGGTGCTAAGTCTTGTTATGGTTGTTTTGCGCGGTGCGTCTTTCGCCTGTATTTTGCACAGCCTTAGCATAGAGGTCGATTTTACGGTTGCTTTGTTGGCGAGTGTGAGCGCCACACTGACGGCGCTCTTGCCCGTATTCGGTGGCCTCGGCGTGCGCGAAGGTGCCTATGCAGGCATTACCAGCCTGTTTGGCATTGCTCCTGCAGTTGGATTAAGCGCTGCCATTCTCATGCGGTTTGTTGTCTTGCTGGCCACATCACTTGGCTTGCTCGCCAGTTTGGGTTTGAAAGCAGACCGTAAATCTGAAACCATAAAATCATGAACAAGGCCAAAAAATCTATCGCCATCATGCAGCCCGTCTATCTGCCTTGGCTCGGCTATTTCGAGCAAATGGCTCTATGCGACGAGTTCATGTTTCTCGACGATGTGCAATATACCAAACAAGACTGGCGCAATCGCAACCGCATTCGCACCAAAGACGGTTGGATGTGGCTCACCATCCCGATAAAACGGGGTAAGCTTGGGCAACGATTAAACGAGACGCAGATTAATCACCAGCTTAATTGGCGACGTAAACATTTGGCGGCGCTAGAGATGAATTATAAGCCGTGCCGTTATTATACGGAGATTACCCAGCTTTACGAAGCCATTTTGTCGACCAGTCCAGACCGCCTTATAGATTTAACTATACCGCTAATAATAACTTTCGCACGCTATATGTCGATTGAAACGGAATTTACCCGCTCCTCGGATTTGACACTTAATGCCAATGACAAGCAAAGCCGTGTGCTGGAACTGTGTAATTTACGCGGCGCAGACATATTTTACACGGGCGCCTCTGCGCGAGATTATATGGAAAATGATGTAATTGCCAAAGCCAGCGTAAAAGCGGTTTTTCAAAACTATCAACACCCTGTCTATAATCAGCATTTTCAGGGTTTTGAGAGCCATATGTCGATCATTGATCTTTTGATGAATCACGGCCCGGATGCGCGGGAAATATTACTGTCCTCACCCAAGCCGGACTTTGTCCCGATATAAATAATGCGCATTTGACGAAATATTTTTTCGAACTTCACTATCATTTATGCCCAGAACCATTATACGAACTAGAGTGGGGTGCAAAATTTATTACTAATTATGGAGAATTAAAATGGCGATTATGAAATCAGTACAAATAATGTCCGAATCTACCAAATCTTTTGAAGACGCGATCGAAGTTGCAGTTGACCGTATGTCCGACAGCGTCAACCATGTGCGGTCTGCGAATGTAAACAATCAGTCCGTTGTTGTTAAAGGCGGCAAGATCACCAATTACCGGGTTAATTTGCAAATCACGTTTGAAGTCAAAAAATAGGCAATTAGCCGTAAGGTTATTTATTGAATAACTGAACTAGCCCGCCTATATTTGGCGGGCTATTTTATTATGAAAAGGAATATTTATGTCTGATCCTGTCGTTATTGTTGGTCTTGCCCGCACGCCTATGGCGGCGTTTCAAGGGGCATTTAGTACGGTGCCTGCACCCGATTTGGGTGCCGTTGCCGTGAAGGCCGCACTGAGTGAGAGTGGTATTGATAGTGGTGATGTGGAGCAGATATTTATGGGTTGCGTGTTGCCTGCCGGGCAAGGTCAGGCACCGGCACGCCAAGCGGCTCTCAAGGCCGGGTTAGAGCTTTTTTGCGAAGCCACCACCGTCAACAAAATGTGTGGATCTGCCATGCAAGCCGCCATCATGGCTCATGATGCCATCAAAGCCGGCACGGCAGATATTATCGTTGCCGGGGGAATGGAGAACATGACGGCTGCCCCCTATGTGCTACCGAAAGCCCGCGCAGGTTACCGCATGGGCAATGGCGTAATGATCGACACTATGATGCACGACGGCCTGACCGATGCTTATGAGGGCGGGCCTATGGGCGTGTTTGCGGACATGATCGCGCAGGAATATCAATTTACCCGCGAAGACCAAGACGCCTATGCTATCGAGTCCGTCATGCGTGCCAGGCGCGCGGCAGATGCCGGAGATTTTGACCGGGAGATTACACCCGTTACCGTGAAGAGCCGCAAGGGTGATATTATAGTTTCAACCGACGCAGGCCCCGAAGGCGCACGGCCAGAAAAAATCCCACACTTACGCCCTGTATTCAACAAAGACGGCACGGTCACAGCCGCCAATGCCAGCTCTATCAATGACGGTGCTGCGGCCTTGGTTTTGATGCGCAAGTCGGAAGCGGAAAATCGGGGTGTCAAGATTTTGGTCGAGATAAAAGCACACGCAGCCCATGCCCACGAGCCTAAGTATTTTACCACTGCTCCAGTTAAAGCCATGGAAAAATGCCTAGCCAAAGCAGGATGGAGTGCGGCCGATGTTGACCTCTGGGAAATCAATGAAGCTTTCGCCGTCGTGCCTATGATCGCTATGCGCGATATGAAACTTGACCATGCCAAGGTCAATGTTAACGGTGGTGCCTGTGTCCTCGGTCATCCCATCGGTGCGTCTGGTGCCCGCATAATGGCGACGCTCATAGCAGCTATGGAAAAACGCGGCGCAAAAAAAGGAATGGCGTCCCTCTGTATTGGCGGCGGCGAAGCAACCGCGGTTGCGCTTGAAATCATCTAGAGGGTTCGTGATTCGCGGCGCGGGAAGAAGCATAAGAATCGCCTCTTTGCCAACATTGCAATCCTGCGAAATTTTAATGAATTTTTTGCACCCTATCTGTAAACATGGCTTATAAAGGGATTATGGCACCACAAAACACACAATCGGTTTTAACCAAACGCGCTGCTAGCTTGACCCGCCGGGCCTATCGGCATTTGGCTTGGGAAACCTATGCGCCTGCATTGGTGTTGGGCGTATTATTTGTGTCGTTGTTTGTTATTGGTGCGGCATTTGGTGTGTGGCAAAGGCTCGGTGACCCTTCGCGGCTCATCGCTTTAATCATTTCCGTTTATTTTGTGACCAAGAGTCTAATTGCGGCGCGGCGTAAATTAATGCCCACGAAGTCACAGGCACGACGCAGGGTCGAATTGGATAGTGGATTGTTCCATCGTCCGCTTGATACATTGGTGGATACACCAGCACTTAACGATATGTCAGGTGAGGCATGGCAGAACCATTTGAAAACGGCGCAAATTCAAATCCAGCAAGCGGGTACATCATCTTTGCGCCCGGCCATTGCGCCTTTGGACAAATTTTATTTGCGTTTTGCTATACCCGTAGTTTTACTGCTGGCTTTCATGGTCGGGTTTGGCGATAATTACGAACGGTTGCGGGCGAGCCTGACCCCGGGTTGGCTTTACGGCATGACGGCTAAAACGGCTCATTATGAAGCCTGGATAGACCCGCCAGAATATACAGGCAGGCCGCCTAGCTATTTTAAGGGAGGAGATGATATATCCACCCTTTCCAAAAATGCGCCCGAAGGGTCAGAATTTGTCGCCCGCATATCCGGTGTCAAAACCGCACCACGTTTAATCATTCGCGAAGGCAACCGCACAAGGCGTATCGCCGCCAAACGGCTCGGCCCACAAAGTTTTGAAGCGAGAGCAATTGTCAACCGAAATGCCGTAGCGAGTTACCGCATTGGCTCGTCAGGAAAATCATGGAAGCTTGATGTAGCCAAAGATTTACCGCCTACCATAAGGTTTGATGAAAAACCAGACGCTGGTAAGCGCGACCGTTTGATATTTACCTATTCCCTTGAGGATGATTACGGCGTTGAAAGCTTGGTTTTGTCACTGGCTTTGCAAAGTGATCTGGAGAATACAGAGCAAATCAGTATTGTTTTGCCTGGTTCATCTGTGCGTAATGCCACCAGAGAACCTGGCGGTGTTGATTTGACCAAGCATAAATGGGCTGGCAAGAAAGTACAGGGTCATTTGCTGGCTGTGGACGGTAAGCGCCAAGTCGGCTCGACAGCCATGCATAATTTTGTGATTCCAGATAAAATTTTCGTAGAACCGCTCGCTAAAGCGGTGGCGGAGCAACGCCAATTGTTGCTGGTGGGCGCGGGCAGATATTCGCCCTACACTAAGATGCAAAAACCCAAGCCAGAGCATGAACCGTTGTTCAGTGTAGATCGACCGGAAATTGCCATTGCCCGTGCGCCAATAGACGTACAGCGCGCTGCGCTTTTGATCGAAGCTATTACCGACAAACCTGTGGGCGTTTACGAAGACCCGAGTGTCTATATGGGGCTGCGCAATGTCTATCGCCGCTTACGATTAGCCCGGAGCAAGGACGAACTTGGCGGCATACCCGAGGACTTGTGGGCAATAGCGCTACGTGCCGAATTTGGGCGGCTCGGGGATGCTTTGGAAGATATGAAACGTGCAGAGCGGGCGCTCAACAATGCCATGGCACGGCGCGCACCACAGCGCGAAGTTGATGCCTTGTTTGACCGCTATAATGAAGCCGTCGATCGCTATATGGAATTTCTGACACTAGAGGCTATCAAAAATGCCAAAGAGCAAGCGGATAGTGAAGGCGGTGGCGATGGTGCAGATTTTAACACAGATGAAATTCAGGCCTTGTTAGATGCTATCGAAGAAGCCAACCGAATGGGCGATACGGCTGCGGCGCGCAAAGCCTTGGCCAAGCTGGCGCAGCTCTTGGAGAACATGGAAATCCAGATGGCGCAAGGCGGTGGCGGTTCAGGTAGCGGGGTCGGCGAGTCCATGAGTGAGGAGATGAAAGAGGCTCTGGAAGACTTAAATGATATTCTCGGCGAACAACGCCGTCTGCGCGACGAAACCCAAGACGCTGGCCGTGCCGAGGCGGACAGTTGGGAGGAACAAAATGGCGTGGGCAATAAACAGCCAAGCGAGCAACCGTCCGGCAATGAACTAGCGGATCAACAAGGGCAAATCGCTGATATGTTGAAAGGCCTAGAAGATGTAGCGGATAGTCAAAACGGCCAAGGCGACGATTCTACAGATCAGCAAAGCGGCAAAAACCAAGATGGTGACAGCCAGCAAGGTGACGGCACAGAGAATGGTGGAGACGACAATGGCGGTATCGGGAACGGTGATATTAAACAAGCTTTAGAAGATGCCAAAAATGCCATGGGGCGTAGTGAAGATGCCTTGGCTGAAAGTGATTTTTTTGGTGCGGGTCGTGCCCAATCAGATGCTATTGACGCTTTGCGCAAGGCCGGTGAGGGTCTGCTTGAACAAGAGGCCGAACGTCTCAAAGCCGAGCAGGATGAAGACGGGGAAAGCCAAGGCGCAGAAAATGGTTTGGGCAGTGATCCTTTTGGCCGCGACGGCGGTGAGGGTGTTGGCGAGTCCGATGTTGATATACCAGAAAAATCGGATCAGCAGCGCGCCAGAGAACTTCTGGAAGAACTACGCCGCCGCTCTGGCGAACGGGAACGCGACGAGACCGAACGCGAATATCTGGAACGTTTGCTAGAAAGGTTTTAAAACCCCAACTCTGGCTCCGCACCCTCTAATACGGCTTCTCTGGGGAGGTGGCAAATTATGTGAGTGCCTTTGCCCTCTTCGCTTTCTAGTTCAATCCAGCCGCCGTGACGGGCGACGAAGCGTTCCACAAGAGCTAGGCCGAGGCCGGCGCCGCCGCGTGAGGATTGGAAACTTTCAAACACTTGTGGCTGTTTTTCGGAAGGAATGCCAACGCCGTTGTCCTTAACCCAGATCGTGATTCCGTCTGCTTCAGAGGAAGCACCCAGTTCAACCCGCCCCCCCGGCTTGGTAAATCTAAGCCCGTTGGACAGGAGGTTATAGACGATTTGCACGATACGTTTTTCGTCAGCCCGGATCATACCAATATCTTCGGGGCAAGAGAATATCAGTTCGATATTATTGTCTTCCGCCTTACCAGCCACAAATGCCAATGCGTCTTCGAGCAGTTCGAACATCTCGACATCGCCAAGCTCTAGGTCAATCGTGTCGGCTTCGATGGCCGAAAAATCCAAGATGTCACTAATGGTGCGTGTCAGGTCTTCTGCGGCGCTTTGGATCGCAAATACATATTCTGCTTGCTTGTCCTCAAGCTCTCCAGCGGCACCTGATTGCAGGAGTTCGCTATAGCCGGAAATTGTCGTTAGGGGCGTGCGCAGTTGATAGCTGACATGACCAACAAATTCGGTTTTCAAGCGGTCAGCCGCTTCCATAGCTTCGGCTCGTTCACGCAGGGCGGCTTCTGTACGCCTTGAACTGGTGACATCTTCCCAGGCCACCAAGGTGGCACCGTCCGGAAGGGGCCTAGAGAGATAGGTCAATATGCTGTCATCGGATCGATTAATCTCGCCTTGGACATGGCGACGTGCTTCGGGGGACGGGTCTGTGGTGCGCGCGTGCATGTCTTTCCAAAACTCGCGGTCATGATAAAGCTCGAAGAATAAAGACGTAAGATCGCGAAAACGCGGCTCTTCTTTGAGATCGTCTTCTGACAAACCCCACATAGCTTCAAAAGCAGCATTATGCATTTTAAGGCGACCGTCCGGCCCAAATACAGCCACGCCTTCGGTTAATTTGTCCAAAGTTGCGGTTTGCACATTGATCTGGGTGTTAAATCGGCTTTGCATGATCATCTGGTCGGTAATGTCCCCGAACAACAGGCTGATACCACCTTGGGGGTCGCGCATGCGCACCAACCTCAATTCACGCCCGTCCGGCATACTCCAAAGTTCGTCCGGCGTTTCGTCTGGCCAGTCAGTATAGTATGTTAGTTCAGCCTGCTGCCATTCGCGGTAATTGGGATGTTCGGGCAGGCGGCGCTTTTCGCGTAGATGGTCGAGCCATTCTTCATGGGACGGGCGTTCACGAAACCAATTTTCGTCCAAAGCAAACATTTTGGCGAAGGCATGATTGTGAAAGTTCATCCGCTTGTCTGCACCGAAAATAACTACGGCCTCACCCATATTGTTCAAAGTTTCATCGTGGGCGCTGATATGGCGTTTGAGGGCGGCGCGTAAATTTTCAGCTTCCGAAGCATCTACCGCCATGCCGGCCACACCACCAGATACGGGGAACATAGAAATTAAAGAAGACGTGTGTGTGCCGTTCAAAACGAGAGAGCGCACGTCTTTAATATTGGTGTTCTCGTCAAGAGCCTGGCGGGCTTGTCCAGAACAGCCGTCATCCAGAAAGATTTGGTCTTCGATAATCTCTGATAAACCCTCAGCGCCTACGGCTTCTATATAGGCGGTATTGGCCCAGACAATCCGGCCTCCACCACTGAGCCGCCACATGGGAAAAGGCGCTTTGCCCATGATCTCTACAAAGGCAACAGGGTCAGACAGCGCCGTAAGTTTCTCGTTTTCAAATTTCGAGATAGCGGCTTTTTCGTCTCCCGCCCGTATGGAAGCATCTTCTAGCCATAGGACGACTTGTGCACCCGCGACATTGCCGTCGGCTTCAATTAACTTGTTGCCGGGCAGGGCAATAGACGCCGAAAAGGCTTCACCGTGTATACGTAAATCGCTGACCAATTTACGCAAAGTAGTCGTATGCCCTTCGCTGGAAATTGTGTTGTGGTCGGCAAGACCGTTGAGCAAATTGCGAGCAAACTTTTTGGGCTTGCCAGGCTCTGCAAACCGCACCAAAGACGCCAAAGCGGCAGTGGAGCCATAAACCGTCGGCTCGCCCCAATCGGCTTCTGGGTCGGGCATTTTTTCTGCCCAGACCAATACCAACCCAGGATAAGAGGCAAATATAGTTTCGACCTGTGCCAATTTCTGGTCAAGTTCGGCGGCACGTTTGCGCCAACGAGCTACGGTAACCCGCCGTCCCGCGCTCGCACGCATAAACAAGAACGCCACAACAATAGCAAATGCGACTGCACCACTTGTGACGATTATTGAAAATATATCCAGGTTAGCCGTGTTCAAAGCTAAGCTCCAATCCCCGCAAGTTAAATTAAGCTAAAGACATAACCTGCGAATTAAGGCTTGGCTATCAAGAATGTTAGCGCAAATGCGCTTTTACACGTTCCCAATACCGAGGGCAAAGCCCGACAAATAGGAAATCATCCAGATACTCCAAACGATCAAGGACAATTTGTGAAAATTGGTCAAAGCATGTTCATCACCGCGCTTGATAACAATAATAGCCCAAATAAAATGTATGGCCATCAGGCCAAGACTGATAAAGCCCATAATTGAGTGGGGCGTAAAGACAAGACCGCCGACGACCATAAAGGTAAGGACAGTAGCAATCATATCAACGCAAACGCCGCAGGCAAATAGGGTGACGTGCCAAGGCTTAAGCCGTCGCGCTTTTTTCTCAGCCCAGATGCCCCACGTATAAAATACCATGGCGACTGTGAACAAAATAATGGCAGTGAGTAAAAGGGGGGGCATGGCGCTTCCTGATTTCAAGTATGTACTGTCCTTATAAATAACTAATAGATGCGCAAAACCCGAGTGATCTGTAAGTGGACATTATGTCGCGCTGATTTTTAGAATTATTCTATTATATGCAATTTGTCCCAAGGGGACATTCAATTGCCGTAAATCGGCACTATAAAAGAAATTACTATGAAACGTATGTTTTTTGTTGTTGCAGTTGCTGCAATGATTGTCAGTCTCGAAATTGCCAGCCCGGCATATGCTGCAACCCATGAAGTGCAAATGCTGAATAAAAACCCCGATAATGCCAAGCAACGCATGGTGTTTTTG
>JALSHE010000063.1 GCA_026982415.1 Robiginitomaculum sp. | reverse complement strand
CATAATGATGACCCTGGCTTTTCCCCGTCAGACCGTAAGCCCAATGTAGACCAGTGTTAAACCATTGCGGGGAATTGGGTGCCGCAATTTGTCTAACCAACATAAAACGCATCTCGTCAAAATAGGCACGGGCGTCAGCATCCGTGTCGAAATAACCACCCTTCCAGCCCCAATATGTCCAGCAGCCCGCCATGCGGTCAAACACCGCCCGCACATCGTTTTCGCCGACCATGCGCTCGGCTTTATCCAATTTATTCAGCGCCTTGGTGTCTGTCTCTTTGCGCCATAACCATTCGGGAACATCGTCTTCTTTGACGGGCTTCAGCGCCGCCGGAATACCGGCTTTGCGGAAATATTTCTGCGCCAATATATCACACGCCATTTGCGACCAAGCCGCAGGTGCCGTAAATTTGCCCGTCCCCGACACCAGAGCCCCATCCGGGTCGCGTATCTCGCTAGACACAGTTTTGAACTCCATATCAGCGTATGGATTGTTAGTTTTTACGGTATAATGGCGGTCGATTTGCATAGTGCGTCCTCTATATGCATGTGAGTCGGCCTAACAATCTACGCCCCCCTAATCGACAGGGTCAAGACTTGTGCGTAAATAAATTCTGTCTGCGCCATAATGCCGCCATGATAGTGGCCTATGCATCGTTATTATGCTGGACGAATCTATCCTTAGGGGGCATATTGCCAGCGAAATAGTAGTGCGAATTAGTAATGGACTTGTTATGTTGAAATTTATCAAACGTCTGGTGGCTTGGTGGGACGGGGCTACGCTTGGGACTTTGCTGACCTTGAAACGCAGGGCGGAATTTGTCTTTGAAGACGAATTTGGTAACAAATATTACGAAGAAAAGAAAGAGACCTATGATGGGCGCAAGCGCCGCTGGGTGACTTATAAGGGCTATGCGGATGCCTCAAAAGTGCCGCCAGAATGGCATGGCTGGTTGCATCATCTTCACGACCAACGTCCGAACGAAGATCCGCTACCGACACAAGCTTTTGAAAAAGAACACCGCCCCAATATGACCGGAACCATATATGCGTGGCGCCCCAAGGGCAGTTTGTGGAACGGCGGTAAACGGGACAAAGTCGCGAGTGATTACGAGGCTTGGTCGCCAGATGCTTAAGATTTTCTCTCTTATCTTTTTGGCGAGTCTAATTGCCGTGCCTGCCTATGCGGCCAATCTTGTCGGCGACAGGGTTGTCTTGCGTGCGCTGGATAAGGTTACGGCGACCACCGAAGATTACACGGTTAAGGTCGGCGAAAGTTTGCGCTATGGCTCGCTGGACATCAAAGTCCGCCACTGCGAAAAACGCCCGCCAGAAGAAACACCGGAAGTGTTTGCGTTTTTGCAAATTCTCGACTCCCGCAAAACCGCCAACCCAAATCAGAAAAGCGCAGACGGCAAAGATGATGCCGCTAAACTGTTTTCTGGCTGGATGTTCGCATCTAGCCCAGCTCTGTCGGCACTTGACCACCCGGTTTATGATATATGGGTGATTGACTGTTTGGCACGACCAGCCCCGGATACTGCACTAGAAGGTCGGACGGATTTCGAATAATCCATATCCAAAAACCCGAAAGGTTCAAACTCACCGACCAGCTCCAAAGCCTTTCTCAAACGCGCCTGATAGTCATTCCGGCTGATTTCCACAGCGCCCAAGCTTAGCAAGTGCGGGGTAATAAATTGAGTATCGAGCAGTTTAAACCCGCCCGCATTCAGCCGCCCAACCAAATGTACCAGTGCCACTTTGCTCGCATTGGTTTTGCGTGAAAACATACTTTCACCAAAGAAAGCTGCCCCCAGATGAACGCCGTACAAACCGCCGACTAATTCTCCACCTTGCCAGCATTCCACACTATGCGCCCGCCCCAGTTGGTGCAGTTCGGCATACAAATATTCAATGCCCGGATTAATCCATGTATCCTCACGCCCCGGCGCAGAGGCGGCGCAGGCGGAAACCACATCCGAAAACGCTGTATTAACACGGATTTCAAACACCCCTGCCCGCACGGTTTTGGCCAGAGATTTGCTGATTTTAAGACCGTCCAGCGGAATAACCCCGCGCTCCTCAGGGTCAACAATGAACACATCATCACTACCGCGCCCCTCAGCCATAGGAAACACGCCATTTGCATAGAGTTTGAGGAGATCAAGCGGGCCGAAACCACTCATAACCTAGGTGTCTTCTAATTGCTTTTCCAACCAAAGCTCCAGCCATTTAATGTCGTAATTGCCAGTTTGGAAATCAGGGTCGTCCATTAAATCTACGAACAGCGGAATGGTGGTTTCTACCCCAGTGATGACAATCTCGCCGAGGGCGCGGCGCAAGCGCATCAAAGCCCCTTCGCGGGTTTTGCCGTGGACAATAAGCTTGCCAATCAGGCTGTCATAATAGGGCGGGATGGAATAACCAGCATAAAGTGCGCTATCGAGACGAACATTTAGCCCGCCCGGCGCGTGAAATTCTTGCACCTTACCTGGAGACGGCGCGAATGTACGAGCGTGTTCCGCATTGATCCGGCACTCGATAGAGTGGCCTGAAAAGGTAACGTCTTCCTGACTATAGCCAAGCTCTTCTCCGGCAGCGACACGGATTTGTTCGCGCACCAAATCAATATCGGTGATCATTTCTGTAACCGGATGTTCGACCTGTAGCC
>JALSHE010000062.1 GCA_026982415.1 Robiginitomaculum sp. | reverse complement strand
TGGTATGGGCCACTTTATGATGATGACGGGAATTGTGTTGATTTGAAAGGCAAGATATTTGTTGCCTTAAATGAGGAAGAAGCCCGCTTGAATGCTTCTAACTATTATTCGCAATTCAGTAAGCAGCCTGTAACGGTTACTATACAAAGGATAGAAGATCAAACTGTAGACCAACGCGCGGAGCCTATGCCAACACAGTCTGGTTATGAATGGCTCGGTTCAGATGATGGTCAACAACTTACTTCTGTAAGAATTGCAAGAGACCCAGACGTCCTCGACACATGGTTTTCGTCTGGGCTTTGGCCGTTTGCGACACTTGGCTGGCCGGAGGAGACGGAGGAATATAAGCGCTTTTATCCGACCTCCACCCTTGTTACCGCTTTTGATATTATCTTTTTCTGGGTGGCGCGGATGATGATGCAGGGCTTGCACCTCACCGGACAAGTCCCGTTTAAGGACGTGTATATCCATGCGCTGGTGCTGGACGAAAAGGGGCAAAAAATGTCCAAATCCAAAGGCAATGTGGTTGATCCGCTGGTGCTGATCGACAAATACGGCGCGGATGCCCTGCGGTTCTCCCTGGCCGCCCAAGCCGCCCAAGGCCGCAATATCCGGCTGTCCGAACCCCGCATTGAGGGCTATCGCAATTTCGGCACCAAGCTGTGGAACGCCGCCAATTTCTGCCAGCTTAAAGGCTGTGCGCCTGTCACCGATTTCGACCCACTCTCGTGCCAACAAACCGTCAACAAATGGATTGTCGGCGAGGTCGCCAAGGCCAGTGCGCAAGTCACATCTGCCATAGAAGCTTACCGGTTCAACGAAGCCGCAGACGCCGCCTATAAATTCTCACGCGGGCAATATTGCGATTGGTATGTTGAACTAATTAAACCCATATTCGACAGCGGCGACGAAGCGGCCATAACCGAAACCAAAGCTTGCGCCGCGTGGGCATTTGATCAAATCCTGATTATGTTGCACCCGTTCATGCCGTTCATCACCGAAGAACTTTGGACGCAGACTGCGGGCGAAGACGGTCGCGACGGCTTTCTGATGGCCGCTCAATGGCCGCACTTTGGCGATAATTATATCAACGAGGAGGCCGAAACCGATATAGCCTGGCTCATTGACCTCATCACCGAGGTTCGCTCTGTGCGCACCGAAATGAACATCCCGCCGTCCAAGAAAGCCAAAATGGTTTTGGTCGGCGCGAGTGCCGAGACCATTTCGCGCATGGGCACGTATAAAAAAGCCCTAGAGCGCATGGCGCGTATGGAGAGCTGGGAGGTCGCAGACACAGCCCCCAAAGGTGCTATTCAGGCCGTAGTCGGCAAAACCACTATCGCCATGCCATTGGCCGACCTGATAGACTTGGACGCAGAACGATCTCGCCTGTCCAAAGAGACGGGCAAGGTAGAGATTGAAATAAAGAAAATCGACGGCAAGCTCGCCAATAAAAATTTCACAGACCGCGCCCCTGCCCACGTCGTTGAACAAGAGCATACAAGACGCGCCGCATTTACACTGGAACTAGAGAAGCTAAAAGCGGCGCTGGATAATTTACCGGATTGATTCTTCAAATTAAACACCCCTCACCGCGCTGTCGCGCACCTCTCCCAACGGAAGAGGTTAAGTATGGCAAATTCTCCTCGTACCTCTTAAAAGCAAACGGTATTGTCGGCGACGTCTCCTCTCCCATAGGGAGAGGAACAAGGTGAGGGGATGGGATGTCCGAAGGTTTACCTATCTCACACCCAATAGCTGCACATGAAATACCAACGGAGTTTTGGCCGGGATACTGCCTTTGCCGCTATCACCGTAGGCTAGGTCAGACGGGATATAGAACGTCCAGGCATCACACGGCTTCATGAGGCCAACGCCTTCTGTCCAACCTGGAATGACACGGTTTAGGGGAAACTCAATATCCTGACCACGGTCATAGGAGCTGTCGAAAGTATTGCCGTCCAAAAATAGCCCGTGATAATTAACACGCACAGTTTGCTCAGGTTTCGGCGTGTTTGATTTCATAGCACTGGCTTTATTGACACGGTATTGTAGGCCGGATGCGGTAGTGGTGACGCCGGGCTTTTTACCGTTCACAGCAAACCATGCGTCTTGGTCGAGGGTGGCATCGCCGAAATCACTATCATAACTACTGATGTCTTTGAGGACATTTTCTTCTGGGCAAGTCCGGAATTTTGCTAGAGTTTCTGTGGCCACTTTAACGGCTTCAACGGCGGCGTCTTCTGTGGTTGGTGCCGCATTGTTACAAGCACCAAGGCCGAGTAGCGCAGCGGATAAGCCAGCTAGTAAAAATTTATTCATGTGTATCTCCAAGTAAAATTCGGTTAATTTCGGGTCATGTCTTAGTCATTGGGCCGCGCTAAGTCTAGTAGCACTTACCACCTATTTCTTTAAAATTTCTACGCCGGGGAGCGCTTTGCCCTCCATCCATTCTAGGAATGCGCCGCCTGCGGTGGATATGAATGTGAAGCCGTCAGCTGCACCTGCGTGTTTGAGGGCGGAAACCGTATCGCCGCCGCCTGCGACCGCAATCAGGCCGTTATTTTTAACCTGCTTGGCTGCGTATTTCGCCGCTTCGACCGTAGCCGTATCAAAAGGCACCAATTCAAATGCGCCGAGAGGGCCGTTCCAGATTAGGGTCTTGCTGGCATCAATGGCATCGGCGAGTTTGTTGACCGTCTGCGGCCCTGCGTCCAATATCATTTCGTCCTCCGCTACATCGTCCAGACCGCACACACGATGTTGTGCGCCTGCTTTGAACTCTTTGGCCGCAACCACATCCACGGGCAGAAGTATCTGGCAATTGGCTTTTTTGGCATTATCCATAATCTCCAGTGCCGTGTCCCTAAGATCGTGTTCGCACAAAGATGCCCCGACCCCGTGGCCAAGCGCCGCCAAAAATGTATTGGCCATGCCGCCGCCAATGGCCAAAGTGTCGAGCCGCCCGACTAGGTTTTTCAGAAGATCAATCTTGCTGGACACTTTGGCGCCACCGACCAAGCCCATGACCGGGCGTTTCGGAATATCCAGGGCTTGAGAGAGATGGTCAAGTTCGCGCTCCATAGCCAGACCCGCATAGGCTGGCAGGCTTGCCGCGATGCCGGAGGTCGAGCCTTGGGCGCGGTGGGCTACGGAAAATGCATCATGGACGAATATTTCCCCGTGAGCGGCGAGTGCAGCAGCAAATTTTGGCTCATAGCCTTTCCCGCCTGTGCGGGTGTGGGTTTCGCCTTTGTGAAAACGGGTGTTCTCCAGCAATAGCACATCCCCCGCCTGTAATGCCGCCACCGCCGTATCGGCTGTTTTACCGATGCAATCCGGCGCAAAGGCCACATTAGTCTTGAGCAAGCCGGATAAGGGCTTAATCAACTTCATCATAGATGCACTGGTTTCGCGCTGGCCTCCGGGGCGACCAAAATGGCTTATTAATATGATCTTGGCCTTATGCTTGCGCAGATAATTGATGGTCGGCAAAGCGGCGGCAAGGCGGGTATTGTCTGTGACATTGCCCTCGTCGTCGCACGGCACATTGAAATCCACCCGCACAAGCACGCGCTTATTTGCGACATCAACATCTTCCAGCCTGCGAAAATCTACCATGCTATTTCCCGATTATTTTTGCGCCGCTTGCATACTCCGCGCCACATCTATCATCCGGTTGGCAAAGCCCCACTCATTATCGTACCAAGCAATGACCTTGACCAAATCGTGGTGCAATACCTCGGTTAAGGGGGCAGCAAATACTGTTGAATGGGGGTCGTGATTAATATCGGAGGACACCAAAGGTTCTTCGGTATAGCGTAGCACGCCTTTCAACTCACCTTCAGCGGCTTCTTTGACAAATGCGTTCAGCTCTTCCACACTGGTCACACGCTCGGGCTGGAACGCCAAATCGACGAGGGACACATTGGCCGTCGGCACGCGGATAGCAGAACCGTGGAGCCTGCCTTTAAGCTCCGGCAGAACCAAACCCACTGCATTAGCTGCACCCGTTGATGTGGGGATCATGTTTTGCGCGGCGGCGCGTGCGCGGTACATGTCTTTGTGGGAACTGTCCAAAATACGCTGGTCGAGGGTATAAGAATGGATAGTGGTCATAAAACCGCGCCTTATACCGACGGCTTCGAGCAATACTTTGGCAAGTGGCGCCAGGCAATTGGTGGTACATGAGGCGCACGACACGATTAAATCTTCAGCGGTTAAATCGGCTTCATTGACGCCGTAGACGATAGTTTTATCAACGCCTTTGGCGGGTGCAGAAACCAACACACTTTTCGCCCCGCCGTCTAGGTGCAACTGATTACCGGGACGGTCGCGGAAAAATCCTGAGCATTCCATAACCACATCAACATCAAGCGCTGCCCAATCAATATCTGCCGGATTGCGTTCATGGGTGATGCGAACTTTGCCAGAGCCGAAATCCATCTCGCCCGGCTTAATCTTCACTTCGCGTTCAAACCGACCATGCATGGTATCATAGCGCAACAAATGCGCCATCATTTCCAACTTACCCGGCGAATTAATCGCGACAATTTCCACGTCTTTCAAACCGTATTCAACAACCGACCGAACAATAAGACGGCCAATACGACCAAAACCATTTACAGCAATACGCAAAGTCATAATTTCTCCAATAGAATATGTGCCCGAATCCAATTTATGAACACTGAATTGGCTCGATTTATAGGCAAAACTTTATTAAAATCTAGCCAATTCGGCGCAAATGGATAAAACTGTTCGAAACTTAAGTTTAATTATTACTTGGCGTTGGTGCATTCTTGCGCCATTCTAAGAGATATAGAGTAGATTCGGCGTGTATATGACACAAATAACCACAGTGAAACAAGCAGCAGACCGTTTACAGCGGGCGTTGAAAAGTCTCGAAAACTCACTCACCCCCATCGTGGCGCGAGTTAGTGAGCTAGAGCAGAAAAACGCCGATGCCAAAAACAGCGACACAGATCGCGCCCGATTGGCCAGCGAACTGGACGAACTAAAATCTGAACATGACAGCCTTAAATCCCGCGAGGCGGAATTTTCCAAATTAGCCGGTGAAACCACCCAAGAGCTGGACGCCGTTATATCCGAAGTTATGCGGGTTCTTGGTGAGGGAGGCGGTTAGTTATGGCTAAAGTAAACCTCGAAATCAATGGCCGCAAATATGCACTCGGATGCGACGACGGCGAAGAAGACCGTTTGCAAAGGCTCGGCGAAAAATTGGACGCCCGCGTGCGCACTCTCGCTGACCAATTTGGTCAAATCGGTGATGTACGTCTTTTGGTGATGGCTGGCATCACTATGACCGACGAAATGGAAGAACTGCGCGAAAACATGGAAGGCGCCGCCGAAAGCGTCACCGCAGAGTTGCGCCGCGAAACCGAAGACGCCTTGGCGTCCGCCCAAAAACTCGAGGCTAGCGCCCAAAAATCCGAAGTCAGCGCCGCCGATGCCCTAGCAGATGCCGCACGTCAGATCGAACAATTAGCCGCAAAATTACAGCAAAATTAAAGGGCCGCAATTTTTCTGGCGTTTCCTTTTCGGCGATTGGTCAAAATTGTAACTACTCTTGTTGAGCCGCGCATTTCAAGAGACCAACTATAGTGGCACAGTATAGCAAAAGGAAAATCATGAGAGCTGCTTATATTTCGGGCTATGGTGGTGCTGGCCAGGTTGAGGTCGGTGAGCAACCATTGCCTCATGTTTCCTCTGGGGATGTGCGGATTGCCATGAAGGCGGCGAGCGTCAATCCTATTGATTGGAAAACCGTCAAAGGGGATTTGAAAGCTTTATTCAAACCACCATTCCCGCTCATGTTGGGCAGTGACGGCGCGGGAGTTGTCGAGAGTGTTGGTGTGGGCGTATCTGAATTTCAGGTCGGCGACGAGGTGTATTTTCGGTGTCACAAACTGAACACGGGGACATTTGCTGAATATTTTACGCTCCCTGCGGAACTGGTCGCTCTCAAGCCCCAAAATATGACGTTTGAACAGGCGGCGTCTATTCCCTTAGTCGGCCTAACCGTAATGCAAGCCTTAAGCGAAAAGGGCGGTATGCAGGCAGGGGCCAAAGTTTTAATCCATGCAGGGGCTGGCGGTGTCGGTACATTCGCTATTCAATACGCCAAAGCTTGCGGTGCCTATGTGGCGACAACGGCGAGCAAAAAACGCAATGATTTATTGCACGAACTCGGTGCAGACGAAATCATCGACTATCACAGCCAAAATATTGAGGACAAACTCGCTGACTACGATATTGTGCTGGATACTCTGGGGGAGAGTGTCCACGCTGCTTCCTACAAGACCCTGAAAAAAGGCGGGGTGTTGGTTACGGTTTTGGGTATTCCCGACAACGACACCATAGCGGAATATAATGCCAATTTCGTGGTTAAACTGGTTGCGCGGCTCCATAACCGTAAAATGCAAAAACGAGCCGCTAAATACGGTGCCGTTTATAAACATCACCTTATGTATGCCAGCGGGGCGCAACTTACCGAGATAGCGACATTGATTGAAGCAGGTAAAATCAAAGCCGTAATTGATTCGACTTACCCCCTAGACCAAGTCCAGTCCGCTTTTGAACGCAGTATGACAGGCCGCGCCCAAGGCAAGATTATTATTAGGACGGCTTGATTTGCAGGCATTATCCCTTGTAAAACATCGCTGTTTAGGCAATTTTAGGCGTCAGTAGCAAGGAGACGGTATGCGTAGACAATCTATTTATCGCAGAGGAGGAAGCCGAATCGGCGCGCGACGTCAAGCCCGTGGTCGGCAAACCTTAGGCCGTAGAGGCGGCGGATTCCGCTGGAAAATTATGCTGGTTTTTGCTGTGGGCGCAGCAGGTTATTATTTAGCCAACCAAGAAACCGTGCCATTTACCGGGCGTAAGCAATTAAGAACCATGAAGCCAGCCGCAGAAATGCAGCTTGGTTTACAGTCCTACCAGCAAATATTACGCGATAGCCAAGTGCGGACGCGCGGCCCCATTGTTGATAAAGTCCGAGAAATTGGTGCAGATATTGCCCGTGCAGCGGCCAATGAGGATCCAGGGTTTCAATGGGCGTTTAATGTCATCGATAGTAATCAGGTCAATGCATTTGCTTTGCCCGGTGGTTATACGGCTGTATATACAGGCATTATCCCGGTAGCTGCAAATGATGACGGTCTCGCCGCAATCATGGGACATGAGGTTGCCCATGCGCTAGCACGCCACGGCGCGGAGCGGATGGCACAGCAAAATATGCAGCGTATAGTTGGCGCGGGCGTTGCCATGGGGGCAGGAGGTATGGACATGGGGGCGCAAAGGGCCGTCATGGGTGTGTTTGGCGGTATATCCAAATATGGGTTCGCGTTGCCGTTTTCACGTAACCATGAGAGCGAGGCGGATTATATCGGGCTTATATTAATGGCGCGCGCTTGTTATGACCCACGCGAAGCACCGCGTTTGTGGGATAGAATGAAGCAAGCGAGTGGCGGCGGTGCCCCGCCAGAGTTCCAATCAACCCACCCATCGCCAGAAACACGAATTGCGGACTTCAAGAAAAACATGCCTATGGCAATCGAGATTTATAATCAGAATTGCCTGAAGAAAATACGGTAGCCATATAAGTCATTTGGGAGGGACTTATGCCAGACACAGTATTCGTAAAGGTCAAAGACGCGGCAGGGCGGCGTTCGATCGCAACGGAAACGCTGTGGCTTCAACAAAATGCGGATATTTGCCGTGACGCCTATCCGGACCGCGGCAAGAAATTGCCCAAAGGTGAATTGCCAAACTTCATTGTCCGTATTGCCGCCATATTTGATAATCGTATCAAAGCGGTGGTTTCAGACCTTGGCACATTGCACGAGATTGACAATCAATACGTCACCGACTTAACATGCGTAAATTTTCGCGCGGCAAACAAAGTATACTGGATAGCTGCGCCTATTTAATTGAACAGGGTAAGATAAAATAGGGGAAGCTAGGCTATGACAGATACATCAGAGCTTTTTAGCGACAAGGCGGATTTATATGCGCAATCACGGCCAAATTACCCGGATGTGTTGTTTGCGTTTATAAAAAGCCTCACCAACACTCACAATACTGCCTGGGATTGTGCTACAGGCAATGGTCAAGCGGCTATCGGTTTGGCGCAAATATTTGATAATGTTTTTGCGACCGACATTAGTAATGTGCAAATTTCCAATCATTTGGATATTGAAAATGTGACGTTTTCAGTATCTCCTGCGGAACATACTGAATTTGCTGATAATATGTTCGATTTGGTCAATGTGGCACAGGCTTTACACTGGTTTGACTTCGAGAAATTTTGGCCGGAAGTCCGGCGCGTTCTCAAACCTGGTGGCGCGTTCATCACCTATGGGTATGACTGGTTTGACGGTGACCCCGAAATAAATGCTTTAATTGAGCGTAAAGTAAAGGCGGTGGTTGCCCCCTATTGGGCGCCGCAAAACCAGTTACTCATCAATGGTTATAGAGATGTAGAGTTTCCGTTCGAATATATAGACGCGCCCAAAATCAAACTGACCCTTGACTGGAACTTGGCGCAGATGATGAATTATTTACACACTTGGTCTGCCACACGCCGTTGTATGAACGATATAGGTTCTGCATTTTTTGAAGATGCGCAGGCTGATATTCGCAAGGCTTGGGGTGACCCTCTGGATGTAAAAACTTTCACGAGTTCGCTCGTGATTATTGCTGGACACCCTGATAGATCATGAAATATCATGACAAATCTTGACATTTCAGGGTAAATCATGATATATTATGCTACCGCAAGATAAATCAGGATGTATCATGACCAAAAAACGCGAAAAATTCTCCACCCAGATGGACAGTGAACTTTTAAAAGAGCTGAAATATATCGCCAAATCACAAGGGCGGCAAATTCAAAGCATTGTTGAGGAAGCTGTGGAAGAATATGTGGCTGAGACTAAGGGCTACAATATGCATCCTGCAATCAAGAAAGCATATGCTAAGAGCATCAAGCGATTTGATCCGCTGTATGAGAAACTGGCAAAGTGACCCGCCATTATTTGGGCGTAGATGATGTGCTGGCATTTCATGATGACCAACTCAGGCGGTATGGCGGTGCGTCAGGGGTGCGCGACATGGGGCAATTGCAAGCTGCGTTATTTAGACCGCAAACTGGTTGTTATCATGATTTAATTCAAGAAGCCGCAGCCGTGTGGGAAAGTTTGTCCCAAAATCACCCATTTGTAGATGGAAACAAGCGCACCGCTTTTGCGGTTACCGATACGTTTTTGCTGATTAACGGTCTTGAGATTACGGCGAATGCGCTTGAAACATGGAAATTTTTAATCAATCTCTACGAAACCAGAGAAATGAATTTTGACCGTTTAGAAGCCTGGTTGCGGGATAATACCGCGCCTGTTTAGAACTTTAAATAAAAATTGAACCGAATCCGCTCTGCGCCTGACTTATGTTGTATAGGACAGCTTAGGAGGGCTTGGTTTTGCGGCGAAATTTACCGCGCATATTTGACGAATATCTGGTGGCGAGTGCGCGTGCTGGTGATGCGGCGGCATTTGCCCGGCTGGCTGAAAACTGGCAGAAGCGCCTATTAGCCCATGCATACCGCCTAACCGGAGACACGGAATTGGCGCGCGATGTGGTGCAGGACGGTTGGGCGGATATTGTGCGCGGATTGCCGGGTTTGAAAGAGCCATCCGTATTTCCGGCCTGGGCCTATAGGATAATCACGCGCCGCGCGGCAGATGCCATTGGCCGCATACAGCGAAAACGCCGCACCGAAGCTGCCTATGCAGCCGAACCCGAAACGCAAGATAAATCTGCGCATAAGATGGAAATTGGCGCGGATAGCGACACCTTGCGCCAAGCTATAGAGGCTCTACCACCTAAACAACGGGCAGCTATCGCTCTGTATTATCTCGAAGAATTCAGCATTACGGAAATATCCGTGGCGCTATCGGTTCCGGCGGGCACCGTAAAAACCCGCCTCATGCACGCACGCAAAAAACTACGTGCAACACTAGAAGGAGAAAATAATGCCCAATAGCAATAGTGATGAACTTGACGATAAAATCCGCGAAGCCCTCGGCGAGGAAGACAAAGCGATGATGGCACATTTTGAGGAACAGGGACTTTTGGGACAATTAGGCGGGCTATTCCAAGGTAAATTGGCTTGGTTGTCTATTCTCACAATAATTATAGGCACTGTTTTGACGTTCATCGCCGCCTATGCCATCTGGAAATTTGTCATAGCTGATGATGTGACCGCTATGTTACGTTGGGGTGGGTTGGCCTGGATTGCAGGCACATCACAAATGATGATCAAATTGTGGAGCTGGATGCGTATGGAAACCAACCGGACCTTGCGGGAAATAAAGCGCCTAGAGCTACAAATCGCCAGATCGCAAGCAAATTAAATCTGTAGGCGGGTTGAACTCTGTTGCCTAAACCCCGCCGTCTGCCAGCTTAATCAAAAACTTGCCGTATCCGCTTTTTTCTAAGGGTGCGGCGAGTGTTTTTAGTTCATCAGCGCTGATCCAGCCTTGCTTGAAGGCGGCGGCTTCGGGGCAAGAGATGCGGATGCCTTGACGGCGCTCTAGGACTTGTACGAATTGTGCGGCTTGCATCATGGAATCCGGTGTGCCCGTGTCGAGCCATGTGGTGCCGGAGTGCAGGCGTTTGACGCTAAGGTTACCCTTTTCTAGGTAAATTTTGTTGAGGTCAGTGATTTCCAGCTCCCCGCGCTTGGACGGGGTGATGGATTTGGCATATGTAGGCGCATGTTCGTCATAGAAATAGAGGCCGGTGACGGCAAAATTGGATTTTGGGTGTTCGGGCTTTTCTTCAATAGATATGGCGGTATCATTGCCGTTAAATTCGACTACGCCGTAGCGACACGGGTTTTTGACCCGGTAGGCAAATATTGTCGCGCCTTCGGGTTTTTCCCCGGCGGCTAATAAATCCCGGTTTAATTCCGCGCCGTAAAACAAATTATCGCCGAGGATTAACGCACAAGTATGACCTTCTAAAAAGTCTTCGGCGATAATAAGAGCTTGTGCTAGGCCTTCTGGCTTGGGTTGCACTGCATAGGATAATTTGATGCCAAATTTTGAGCCATCTCCGAGCAGGTTTTGGAACATCGGCATATCGGTTGGCGTGGTGATTAGGAGGATGTCCGATATCCCCGCCTGTATCAAAGTGCTGAGCGGGTAATAAATCATGGGTTTGTCGTAGATAGGCATGAGCTGTTTCGAGACGGCCAGCGTTATTGGAAACAAACGTGTGCCGCTACCACCCGCCAGGATTATGCCTTTTCTATTGCCCATTGAGTTTCCCACCTTTGCCATTGTTTAAAAGCATTTGTTTAAGACCAAGTCGCCAGTCTGGTAATATAATTCCGAATGTAGAGGTAAAACTGCGCGTGTCCAGTACTGCATTTGCGGGACGGGGGGCAGGGGCTGCGAACTGGGCAGAGCTTATGGGTGCTATTTTGGTTTGAAGACCTGCCGTGCGCATAATAAGCTTGGTAAACTCATAGCGGAAAATCGGTTTGCCGCCGCCGACAATATGATAGATGGGAGCAAATTTTTGTGCTGGGTTTGCAATCATTTTGGCTGTCGCTTGTAACAAAGCTTGCGCCAAGTCCGGCGCATAAATCGGTAGCCCTAATTGGTCATTGACCACTTTGATTTCCGGATACTTATCCGCAAGCGCCACCATGGCATTGACGAAATTATGGCCTGTGTCAGAGAACACCCATGATGTACGAAAAATACTTCCGGCGCAGTTAACGGACTGGATGAGCCGTTCGCCCTCAAGCTTGGTCACGCCATAAAAATTGACCGGATCCGCCTTGTCGTCTGGACGATATGCCCCGGTTTTCGTACCGCTAAAAATGCTATCGGTCGAGACGTGGAAAAACGGAATACCGCGCGTTTTACAGGCCCTGGCCATCTGTTCTGGCGCTAGGGCGTTGAGTATCCAGGCATGTTCAGCGCCTTGTATTTCGGCTTTATCCACATTGGTATAGGCGCTGGCATTTATGACGGCATCAACTTGACCATAATTTATAATATAACGATAAATATCAGATATATGTTCAATTAAGTTAAACTCAAATGAACCGATAAAATCTAGCTTAATTTCAGTGCCAATACGAGTATTGGCCAAGGCCGTCGCCAATTGTCCGTTCTTGCCGAAGACTAGAATATTGGTCACTTTGCGCCCATATCCAAGTTAAGCCCTTGGCGGCGCGTGGCTTCTGTACGGTCTAGAATTTTTTGGCACCAAGCTGGATTATCCAAATACCATTTCACGGTTTCTTTCAGCCCCGTTTGCAGGTCTGTTTCTGGCGTCCAGCCTAGCTCTGTGCGGATTTTTTCTATGTTCATTGCATAGCGCCTATCATGACCGGGGCGATCTGTGATGAAGCCGATAAGGTCCGTATATTGCCCGTGTGCGCGTGGTCGTAATTCGTCTAGGACAGCGCAAATGCACTGAACCAAATTGATATTGGTACGCTCTTCTTCGCCGCCAATATTATAGGTTTCACCGACCTGTCCATTTTTCAAAACTGTCAGGATTGCATCTGCATGGTCCCTGACATAAAGCCAGTCGCGGACATTTTCGCCCGTCCCGTAAACCGGGATTTCTTCTCCCGCCAAGGCGCGTAGGATCACCAACGGAATTAGCTTCTCCGGGAACTGGTTCGGGCCGTAGTTATTGGAACAATTTGTGATAAGCACGGGCAAGCCATATGTCCGGCACCACGCCCGCACTAAATGGTCGGACGCAGCTTTGCTGGCCGCATAGGGGGAGCTGGGCGCGTAGGGGGTGGTCTCGGTAAATGCCGGATCGTCCGCGCCGAGGTCGCCGTAAACTTCATCGGTGGACACATGGAGGAACCGGAAATTCTCATAGCGCTTGCCAACCAGACAATTGTGGTATTGCGTGGCTGCATCGAGCATGATTTGTGTGCCCAATACATTGGTTTTGATAAATGGGCTAGCGCTTTCAATGGATTTATCCACATGGGATTCCGCAGCCAAATGTATCACGGTATCAGGTTGCAAGCGGGTGAATAATTCTCCAAGCATTTCACCATCACAAATATCGCCGTGGATAAATTCATAGCCATTGTGGCCGACAATATCCAGGAGGTTATCCGGGTTCGCCGCATAGGTCAGGGCGTCGAGATTGGCGACGGAATGCCCGGCACGCAAAGCCTGCCGCACCACCCAAGAGCCAATGAACCCAGACCCACCTGTCACCAAAATCTTCATAACAACTCAAACGGGCTTTCAAAATCTGCAAAATATTGTGCGTTTGCATCTTTTGCGGATAAAACCGCAGCATCCGAAGCCACATTCCAGTCAATCCCTAAATCCGGGTCATCCCATAGCACAGATATTTCCCCGCCCGGTGCATAATATCCTGTTTGCTTGTAAAAAACGGATGTGTTGTCCTGCTGGGTGGCATAGCCATGCAAAAACCCGGTGGGCACCCAGAGTTGCGCGCGGTTTTCAGCTGAAAGCATGACGCTTACATGCTTGCCGAATGTAGGGCTGTCCGTGCGGGCGTCTACGGCAACATCTATGATTGAACCATGCAGACACTGCACAAGCTTGCCAACCGCATAGGGTGGTTCCTGAGCGTGCAGTCCCCTGACAGTTCCAGCACTGGCAGAGACCGAGATATTGTCTTGCAAAAACTTGACTTCTTCGCCGACAATCTCGCAAAACACATCTGTACGGTAAATTTCGCAGAACGCGCCACGGTCATCCCCGAATGCTTTGGGTGTAATCAACACCGGGCCATCAATAGAAAAGCGTTTTATTTTAGAAGAGTTATACATTGCACCTTGCCCCTAAACCGTGCTTATTGTTCTGTCAATGTACCGTAAAAATTACTAGTAATTTTATGCAGATAAGTTTACCTATTCTTGTTGCAGATGTGGGATGTTTAGAAAAAGTAGCCATTTTGGGAATGCACCCTATATAATTAGGCAAGAGGGCGTAGTGGCATTATGAATAAACACGAAAATATCAGTGCAATACACACAGAGGTCGGCCAGACCTTGATGGCCAGCCGCCGCGCATTTGTAGGTGTAGGCATATTTACGGCATTCATCAATATTTTGATGTTAACTGGCCCGCTTTATATGTTGCAAGTCTATGACCGGGTTTTGGCATCTAGTAGTATGTCAACTTTGGTAACTGTATCCGTGTTGATGGGGGTGATGTATCTTTTTATGGGTTTTCTTGAGCATGTTCGCTCGCGCGTATTGGTGAGAATTGGGGATAAATTCGAAAAAGACCTGGGCAAGCGGACATTTTCTATTTGGATGAAACAAGGACTGTTTGGTAAGGCTGGGCAGCGGCACCGCCCATTACAAGACGTCAGTACGCTCAGACAATTCCTATCGGGGCCAGCGCCCTCCACTTTTTTCGATATGCCGTGGGCGCCGCTTTATATTGGCGTAATGTTTTTATTCCATTGGTCTTTAGGGGTTATCGGTATTATTGGTGCCGTCATTATTTTTATAATTGCGTGGACAAATGAAGTCACCACGAGAAAACCCCTACAAGACGCCCATGGGCTTAAAATAAAAGGGCAGGTTTTTGCCGATACTACACACCGAAATGCAGATGCCGTTGCGGCTATGGGTATGGGTGGCAATATGGAAGCGCGGTGGAATGAATACACGAAAGAAGCTGCCGCGTCCACTGTGCGCGGTAGTGATCGGGCAGGCAGTCTCACATCTGTTTCCAAAGCATTTCGGATGTTTGTCCAATCGGCTATTTTGGGGTGGGGCGCGCTCTTGGCTGTCCAGCAAATTATTACGCCGGGCGCTATGATCGCTGGTTCCATTATTATGGGCCGGGCTTTATCGCCTATTCAAATGGCGCTTGGACAATGGCGTAGCTTCATTTCAGCCCGGCAAGCATTTAATCGGTTGAATGTATTTTATGATATGATCCCCGAAGAACCAGATAGCCTGTCACTGCCAGCCCCTAAGGGCGATATATCCGTTGAAAATATATTGGCCGCGCCCCCTGGTAGTAAAGTTCCCGTTTTAACCGGGCTTGATTTCAAAATAAAACCTGGCCAAGGATTGGGTGTTATTGGACCGAGTGCTTCGGGGAAATCAACTTTGGCACGGCTATTGGTTGGTATATGGATACCGCAAAAAGGGTCTGTGCGCTTAGACGGTGCTACATTTGATCAATGGAACCGTGATGAGCTTGGCCCCTATATTGGGTATTTACCGCAAGAGGTGGAATTATTTGATGGTACTATCGGTGAGAATATTGGTAGATTTCGCCCGGATGCTTCTGCGGAGGATGTTGTAATAGCTGCGCGCCGCGCTGCAGTCCACGATATGATTTTACGACTGCCAGATGGTTATGACACCCGAGTAGGCGAGGGCGGTTCAGTATTGTCAGGCGGGCAAGTGCAAAGGATAGCGCTCGCACGGGCATTATTTGGTGACCCGTGCCTTGTGGTTATGGACGAACCGAATGCTAATTTAGATACAGAGGGTGATGCCGCTCTTTCTGCTGCGATTGCCGATTTGCGCAGACGCGAGAAAACGGTTGTCGTTATGGCGCATCGCCCCAGTGCAATTGCTGCCGTGGATCAGTTATTGATGCTTAGAGACGGCAAACAGGTTGCCTTTGGCCCCAAGGATGATGTGATCAAAGAGGTTACGCAAAAGGCGCAGCAAACATCGCAAAAACAAACGGCACAGCAAGCCCCAAATTCTGCCGAGCCATCTTTGGCAATTGAAAATAAATCTGTGGCGCAAAAGCCTGTGGTAAAACAGCCTGCGGTTCGTACTAAATCGTCAAATAATACTAGCCCAAAATCTCAACCCCAATCTCAACCGCAAGATACGACCAAAAGCCAAACGCAAAAGCGGGTAAATATGCCAACATTTTCGGCTGTTACGCCACCTAAGCCTGGAGCAAAATCATGAATGCACCACTTGGACAACCCTTAGGGCAAATGGATATGCCGGCGATGCCTGGCGTCCAGCAGGGTGATGGCGCCGGCGAAAAATCGCAAGATTCTTATAGCGCCTATTTGCGCCAAGGCTTTATCGCTTTGTTTGTTTTGGTCGTTTGCTTGGGCGGTTGGGCTGCCATATTTAAAATCAAAGGTGCAGTGATTGCATCCGGCGTTGTTATGGTCGAGGGCAAGCCAAAGACTTTGCAACATTTGGACGGCGGTATTGTCGGTGAAATTTTGGTGCATAACGGTGATGTAGTAAAAAAAGGTCAGGTGGTTATCCGCCTTGATCCTACGGCTATGGATGCCAACAGAACGATCGTTGAGAAACGTTTATTTGAAGCTCAGGCACGCGTTGATCGTCTACGGGCAGAATGGGACGATGCCAAGGTGATTCCCTGGTCAAAAATTTTAGTTGATGCGCGCGCCCGTGCCGATGTCGCCGAAATCATGACCGGCCAGCAAAAACTCTTTGAGGCCCGCAAAAAATCCATGAGCGGACAGGTAGCGCAACTCCGTCAGCGCATAGAGCAATCCCGTGAGCAAATTCAGGGATTGAACGACTTGATCGGCTCCAAGCGCGCTCAGCTCGCATTAATTGGTGAAGAACTGGACGGTTTGCGCACGCTCCTCGTCAAAGGTTATGTTCCCAAAACTCGTGTATTGGCGTTGGAGCGCGAAGAGGCGCGCATAGGCGGTGATATATCCACCCACCGCTCTGATATTTCGCGCACCCATAGTGCTATTGGGGAAACCGAAATCCAAATTTTACAAATCAAAAAAGACGAGATTGCTGAAATCCTAACCGAGCTACGCCAAGTAGAGAGCGAACGTAGTGACCTGAACGAGCAATTGACCACGGCCTCTGATCAATTCGAGCGCATTGATATCACCAGCCCGGTCGCAGGTATTGTCCACGATATGAGCGTCACCACGCTCGGCGGTGTTATCACACCCGGCCAGCCGATTATGCAGATCATCCCGGTTAATGACCGCCTGATCATCGAAGCCC
The DNA here is from genome assembly GCA_026982415.1 of Robiginitomaculum sp. Taxonomy (GTDB): domain Bacteria; phylum Pseudomonadota; class Alphaproteobacteria; order Caulobacterales; family Maricaulaceae; genus Robiginitomaculum_A. The sequence goes on along the minus strand of JALSHE010000062.1, from coordinate 355 downwards.
GCATCCAGCCTATCGACATTGACCAGGTTTATATCGGCCAGCCAGCACGGATAAATTTATCAGCCTTCAGCCAGCGTACCACCCCGCAATTAGACGGTTTCGTCATCAATACCTCCGCAGATAGCCTTATCGACCAAGTCACAGGCGCACCCTATTACAGTGTGCGCATAGAAATCCCGCCGGCTGAGCGCGAAAAACTAGGCGACCTCACCCTAATCCCCGGCATGCCAGCAGAAAGCTTCATCCAAACCGACGAACGCACAGTCCTAAACTACCTCCTAAAACCATTCACAGAACAGTTGGGAAGGTCGTTTAGGGAGGAGTAGAGGATGGGTGGCTGCTTCATCCTCCGAAG
>JALSHE010000061.1 GCA_026982415.1 Robiginitomaculum sp. | reverse complement strand
GTTTAAAGTTTTATGGCCGTCCACCGACCAAGAATGGGCAAGTTCCATGCCTTTGGTTAAATGTTTAAGCCTTGTGGTTGCCGCCGCCCACAGCCCGAACGCCCCGTCCACATGCACCCAAGCCCCCGCTTTGCGGGCGGCTTTGCATATGATCTCAAAGTCTTCAAATGCGCCGGAATTGACATTGCCCGCTTGCCCAATGACGATACAGCGTGCGTCTAGCTTCGGCATATCTGCCGTGATCATTCGCCCCTCTGAGTCCATGTCGACCCATTCAAAACTGTCGACACCGAGACCAAGCAAGGCCGCCGCCTTAATCACGGTGCCGTGGATTTGACGGCTGGCGATAATCCGTAATTTGGGCGCACCGTTCAGACCCTTTGTGTTTACATCCCACCCGGCTTGCTTAAGTAAATGATAGCGCGCCGCCGCCAGCCCGCAAAATGTCGCCATGGACGAGCCGCTGACAAAACCGGCGACCGTATTCTTTGGCAGCCCAAACAAATCCACCAGCCAGTCTTGGCACAGCGATTCCAATTTGGCCGAAATTGGCGACAGGACATACATAGCCGGGTTTTGATCCCAAACATCACTGAGCCATTTCGCCGCCAAGGAAACCGGGATAACACTGCCCGTCACAAAACCAAAATACCGCCCGCCCAGTGTCGGCAGGGTGGCAGGCGACCCGGCTTTATGTAGCAGGCTTAAAATATCGCTAGCATCACCCCGGTGCGCGGGCATGGGTTCGCTGAATTGTTCCAAGTCTTCGATGGCCGCGTCCTTGGGGTAAACATCTCGCTGCATCACGCCGTCCGTATATGCCCCCGCATAGGATTTGGCCTGCTCGAAAATGGCCTTTGATTTGAGCTGTTGGAACATGGCGTCTTGTAATGTGTTGGTCATATGGGAACCCTCTTTTCATCTGTTTCGACGCAAATATATGCGATATTGGGCGCAATGTGTTTGCTTTATTGTGCTGAAATGCGCTAATAACACAATTATGCACAAATTAGACACCATAACGCGCAAGATAATTCACGAGCTTGAACAAGACGGGCGCCTGTCCAATATCAAATTGGCCGAGCGGGTCGACCTGTCCCAATCTGCCTGTTTGCGCCGGGTGCAGGAATTAGAACGCGCCGGCATTATTGCGGGCTACCGCGCCGTTATCGACCGCTCGAAACTGGACGGTGGCTTCACCGTTATTGTCGCGGTCGGCTTGGTACGCCATCAAAAAGATGACCAGGCCGCATTTGTCAAAGCAATGGCCGCCGCCCCAGAGGTGCGCGAATGCCACCATGTAACAGGCGATATAGAATATATCCTGCGGGTAGAGGTCGCAGACCTGCAAGCCTACAAACAATTCCACACAGAAACCCTAGGCACCTGCCCCCAACTCAGCAAAATATCCTCCCATATTGTAATGGAATCGCCGAAGGATGTTGGGTGAGGTGGCTAACCCAAAACTATCGGCACCATTACAGGTAAGTCGAGACATCTAGATTTGATTGATCCGCCCATGCGGTGATTATTGACCATTCTTCCGGGTTTGGATCCCGGTTGGCTAATCCACGACATTGAACAATTGTCCCGTCTTTGGAAACCTCAATGGTTTGGCGCCGTTCATGAGTATGCCCATCTATGGTAAATGAAAGACTCCAAATCGTACACTGTCCTTTCATACAAGACCAATGATAGCTTGCTACGCAATGATTAAGCTCTTCGCTTTCTTTTTGAAGTTCTCCTGCACTTCGTAGCTGGCGAATTATCCAACGAATAGTTTGCGAGCCATTGCGTTTTTTAATTACGGTGCCTTTGAAAGCAGGTGCGGCATAGGCCGCATTGGATAAGTTTTGTATGCGCCCAAAGCCATCATGCCAAGCCGCGACTTGTCGCATGAGCGTAATAACTGTTCGTCCAGACATGGAAAGCCCGGGCTGTGGCGGCGGCAGTTGTCGCCATTCGCCCAAGGCAACTTCCATCTCAACAGGGACAAATTTTTGATTGTGTAAATAATCTATCAAGGGGCCAATTTGTCTTGGGTCGAGCATAGGGTTGCGTGCAATAAACCGCAAAACGGTAAACCAAAAGTCCTCATTTTCAAAGGAACGACAAATTCTTGTTGCGACACATGCATTTATGGCGTTTTCCGACGCACCGAGCGCTTTTAATTGCGCCCACCGGATTGCTTGTTCTACTGTGTAATCATGTGGAGCCTGTTGGAAATGGTGCGCCATTTTCTTTGTTATCGGAATTGGAGACTTAGCGGTCCGAAGATTGTACCCTCTGCCCAAATGCACAAACCAGTCTCTATACCGCCAACTGGGGCGGTCTGTACGCAGCCACACAGCCGCCATAAATACAGGTACATCGCCATATTGATCAAATAAATAGTGGGTAAGTTCTCCGAATTTCTTCAAGCTATTATTGCTCTTTGGCTTCCATTGTTCCAACGGTCGCAACCAAAGTGTTTTTCTGTCATGGATTTTTATTAACCCTCTAATGAAGGGCGTTTCGCCGCTCGTAGTCGTTGTTTCGAAGAGTAAATCCTTCTCTTTTAAAAGCGCCAATAACATTGCGAGCAGCGATTCTCTAATAGCTTCGGATTCGTTGCTGGCCTCAATTTCTCTAACGGCCATTTTGAAATTCGGGCGAGCAATTTCGTCTGAAGAGATTTCGCCTGAACATGCGGCTTTCAAAAAAGCCTTCGGGTTTTTGTGTAATCTATGTTGCTTTGCCTTTTTCTCTAAGCTGGTCGCGAAAGCTTCCAATTCGTCTTGTAGATCAGTTTTTGACTTTTCTATGGTGCCATCAAAACCATTTTCCCAACACCAATCAAAATAATGTTCCGAGTTTTCAAATCCTAATCTATCAATATGCCTTTCTATTTTTGTGGGCAAGGGGTCGTTTTCTCTAATATATTTCGGCCTGCGTGCCATGGTTAAACCTCCGCTCCCACGGCATGTAATTTGTCGCCGTGCCGTTTCAGCCATGCTTTTGCTGGTTTTACAGTGCCTACTAGCTCGTCGCATAGACCCCAGAAATTGCGCGAGTGGTCTGGGTGTACCAAGTGGGCGCATTCGTGGGCTGCTACGTAATCTAATACATAGGGTGGGGCGCAGATTAGGCGCCAGGAATAGGATATGTGGGTGCCGGATTTGCGGCTGACGCATGAACCCCAGCGCGAGCTGGTATCGCGGACACTGATTTTATCAACCGTTTTGCCCAGCGTGCTTGCATGGACGTGGGTGCAATTGGTTAGGGCTTCGCGGGCTTCGCGGATAAGGAACCGTTTTGTGCGCCCGGAGAGGGTATCGGGATGTGCTGGGACTATCAGGTGGCATAGCTCTTCATCAAAGTGCGGATGACCGCGTGTGCTTGGGCTGTAGAGGGTATAGGTTTCTCCGCGAAACAATAGCTCGCCGCCGTCCACGAAAGGTTGTGCGCGCGGCATGGCTTCAAGCTGTACCAATATCCAGTCGTATTTTTCGCGGACAAATTTTTGGGCGTCCTTTAGCCGCCGCTCGCTGCCGGGCACCGTCACAGAAACCCGTCGTCCCGCCGTGTCCATTTTAATGCTGATACGCCGCGCCCGTGGCCGCAAATAATAAATAATGCGCGCATCATTATCATCTGTCCATGTGGTATTGCTTCTTGCGCCTTGCACCATTATCTTATTAGGTGTTAGCAGATTTGATTTAGCTTTGTTTAATTTAGACAGGAATCCCGCCATGAATATACTTTCGCAAAAACGTCTCAAAGTTTCGACACTGGCACTAGCAGGTGCATTGTCGGCTACGCTTATCTTGGGAGGTTGTGGGGGCAAGGACAAGCCGAAAAACATCGAAATCGCAAAAATTGAAAAAGTTGCGGCTCGTAAAGTTGACAACGCCGAAGCCGTGCAGGCTTTGACGGCGCTCTCGTTAGACCAATCTGGTAGCGGTGCCTTGTCATGGGCCAAGCGCGACGGTGATAGCGGTAATTACACCTATTCGGACGTTGTGGTTAAGGGCAATAAAGACGCGGACATAAAAATTGCTAAAGTCGAGATTTGGGGCGCCCATATGCAAGGGGAGCAAGCCAGTTTTGATAAAATCCAGTTTCAAAATTTCACCATTACAGATAAAGGCGATGAGGGCAGTTTGAGCATCGGTACTGTATCTTTGGTCAAACCGTCACCGGCATTGGCGGCGGAGTTGGTGGATTTGTTCGGCGGCGATAAAGACGCCCTGGAAGATATGGACGGCGACATCGGTTTTCAGGCTCTGGCGTTCACGAACATGGAAGCCAGCAGCGATGATTCCAACTTCTCGATTAAATCTATGTCTATGGGGGAAGCCAAAGACGAGACAGAAATTTTCAGCATTGCTGGTCTGGAGCTTGATGCAAAGCTTGAAGATGAAGACAAAGGCCGGATCAAAATGTCCTTAGGCGGCTTTGATGTCACGGGCGCTAATTTGGAAAAATACAAAGGTCTCATGGCCGAATCCATGGCGGGCGGTAGCGACGGAAACGGAAAGGCGCTCGCCAATATTATGAGTTCCATGAATGTATATAATCCGGACTTCAAATCGGTGAATTTACGCGATTTGGATATAGATGCTGATGGTTTAAAAGTGACACTGAAATCCTACGAGGCCAGTGCCGACAAGAAAAACGGTATCGTCACCATGTCGCAAAAAATGTCACCGCTCAGCATCATCCCGCCCAAGGACGGGAAAATTCTGGGTCAAAAAAGAATGTCAAAAATGCTCTCGACTATGGGGTATGACCGTTTCGAATTTACCATGAACGGCAAAAGCGTTATGAACGAAAAGAACGATACGCTAAAAACCCATGATAGCTATATCGAAATGCGCGATGGTTTTCGTTTCAGTTATGATATTGATATTTCGGGCTATAAAGCGTTTACGGAACAAGCCGTAGCTGCGCAATCTGGCGGTGCCATGAAAAACCCTATGGCCGCTATAGGTATGGCCAGTGCGCTTGAGGTTGGTAAGTTACGGATTGCTCTGCGCGACGATTCTATTGTGGACCGTTATTTTAAAATGGCCGCCGAACAACAAGAAACGACGCCAGACGCTTTAAAAGAGAAAATCAAAAAAACTCTAGGGCGTATTAGTATGGAAGCACAGGATGAAGGCCAGCAAAAACTAGCAGATGATTTGCGCGACGCGGTGAGTAGTTTCATAGACGGCGGCGGTACATTGGTGTTTGATATGAGTCCGACCAAGCCTGTCAACCCCGGTGGCATTGCCATGGGTGCTGCCTTTGGCTCCATGCCAGATTTTAACGCGCTCGGTATTACCATTAGCACCCAATAGTTTTAGCGAAAATAGAATATATAAAACGAAGTGCTACCGCCCCGTTTTTTTATAGCTGATTAAGCGATCCGCGATTTGTTGTGGTGTCGTGGTGTGGGTGAAAACATCTACGAACATGCCGTTCTTGTCCATCATATAAATAATGCTGGAATGATCATATGTATAACCAGAAGCGCTTTCTGGGTCTTCGACTTTTTGGCCAATGACTTTAAACACTTTCATAGCATGTTTCAGCTGTTCCGGGCTTCCGGTTAGACCGATTAAATTGTCAGGAAATCCGTTGTTGGTCACATATTGTGCTAGTTTTTCAGGCGTGTCGCGCTCAGAATCAATGGTGATAAATATCGGTTGATAATGATCGGCGGCCTTTCCTGACAAAGCTAAGGCTGCCCCCATTTGTTGCAGAGCCGTTGGGCATATATCCGGGCAATAGGCAAATCCAAAATAGATCAATTGTGCCTTTCCGTGAAAATCAATGTCGGTGACAGGTTTGCCCGTATGATCAACCAAATTATAAGCACCGCCAATTGCCGCTTTGCCGGAAACGGCAGTAACCTGTCCACTGCTTGCTTTGAGGTTATTATTGTTGTCAGAACAAGCAGCCATGGCAGAAATAGTAATAGTCGCACATAAACCTACGACCAAACGCTTAAAAATAATCCGTGACATTACTTGCTCCTTATTTATCGTGGTTATGACCTGAAGAAATGGAAAAAGCAATGAATCCTTATAGCTTATTTGACACCCGCATGCGTGGTGAATTTTACCAAACCGGGCGGTTGCGCCGCTCAACCCTCACCAGCTTGCGTTGGATGGCCGTGGCCGGACAGGCGGCATCCTTATTTGTAGTGTATTTTGTTTTGAAAATAGATTTACCTATTTTAGCTTGCTTTGCCGTCATCGCTATTAGCGTCGTACTGAATATCGCCATCTCAATATTGGTGCCTTTGGATAGACGCGTATCCAATGCCGAAGCCGGGGCGCAATTGTTTTTTGATGTAGTCGCATTGTCGGCACTGTTATATTTAACGGGCGGTATGCAAAACCCATTTGCGCTTTTGTTGTTGGCACCCGTGGTTGTGTCGGCGAAGACCTTGGATATTGGCGTGTTTATTTGCATGGCGCTCGCCGTTGCTGTTTTATCATTGGCCATCTTGTTTTTCCATATGCCTTTGCCATGGTTTGTGGGTGAAAGTTTCGCTTTGCCGAAAATGTATCAATATGGCTCATGGTTGGCCTTACAGGTCGGTATGTTGTTCACATCTAACTATACATGGCGCACAACGGCACAAACTAGGCGCATCACTCAAGCCCTCGCTGCCACAGACGCCATATTGGCGCACGAGAAGAAACTGTCGGCTCTGGGCGGATTGGCGGCGGCGGCGGCTCATAAGCTTGGAACACCGCTTTCGACCATACAAGTCGTCGCCAAGGAAATCTTCAATGAGGCTAAAGAGGATAGCGAACTGGCCGAAGATGCACAGTTATTATTATCCCAAGCCAAGCACTGCCAAGAAATTCTGCAAGAACTCGCACAGCGCGGTGACAAGGGTGATGTCATGCATGATCGCCTAAATTTTACGGAACTCATTCGCGAAATAACCGAACCATTTGTAGGGTTTGAGGCGCAAGTTATCACCGAAATTATTCATCCGGAAAGCGGTGAAGTGGAACCAGTATTGACGCGGCGACCGGAATTTGTTTACGGGTTAACCAATATAGTCGAGAACGCCGTCGACTTTGCGAAAACAGAAGTTAAGGTCATAGGTACATGGAACGATCAATCCATATCCATAGAAGTGGTGGACGACGGGCCGGGTTTTACATCGTCGATTTTGGCCAAAGTCGGCGAACCGTATATTTCTCACCGGCCAGACAAAAAGCATTCCGCAGGTGGTATGGGTTTGGGTGTATTCATCGCGACAACATTGTTTGAGCGTGTCGGCGGGACAATAGCATTCTCAAACCGCGAAGATGGTAGTGGCGCTCGGGTCAATATGTGTTGGCCGATAGACAAGAAAACATCTGAAAAATAGCCCTATCATCATTGCTAGAATTTTAATAGGGTGTTGCAAAGTAGTCATTTCTAGGGGAGCATAATGCCGACAAATTACGACATTCCAAAAGATAACACCTTAATGATATTAGAGGATAATCAGGCTTTTCGTATACGGCTAGGCCGTGCGTTAACGGCACGCGGCTTTGAAGTGGTTTTGGCGGAAAGTATTGCTGAGGCGACAGCCATTGTGAAATCTAATCCACCGGCCTTTGCCGTCGTTGATATGCGCCTCAACGATGGAAGCGGGCTGGATATTGTTGCTATGCTACACGAGGAGCGCCCAGCCTGTAAAATGGTGATGTTGACAGGTTACGGTAATCTCGCCACTGCCGTTGCGGCTATCAAAAGCGGTGCGGTGGATTATCTGGCTAAACCCGCTGACGCTGATGACGTCACCAAAGCATTGTTGGCAAAGCAAGATGAAAACCCATCACCGCCAGAAAACCCGATGTCAGCAGACCGCGTGCGTTGGGAGCATATCCAGCGTGTCTATGAATTGTGTGATAAAAATGTGTCGGAAACCGCGAGGCGCTTAAATATGCACCGTAGAACATTACAACGAATTATGGCAAAACGCGCACCAAAATGACCATAAATTAAGGTCATCATTTGTACCACATTGTTCTAGTTCATAAAAGTCTTCGACCAGTTGCTGTGCCTTGTTGTCGATAAAGCGGCCTCTCTAAATCACATGTAAACTGGTTTAAAAATCCGTTAAATGATGATGCCGCTTAAGAAGGGTTAGATATTTCTACACGCCACATTTTTCGAGCTATTTGCTCAGTTTTAAAATCTACGTCAACGAAGCGTTTTATAATGTTTATATTGGTGCGTGTATGTTCGGTGATTTCGGTCGTGGTGAACACACCGCCCTTCATCAGCGCCATAGGCAGCAAAAGCTGATCTGCCAAATGCGGGCCGACGGCGGCTTTGCTGGTGAAATAACCCCGCGCTTCATCAACCACTAAGCCCGCTACGGCTTCGGCGCGCACACCGTGTTGGCCTAGGCCGATAAAGACCTAAGTGACGTTTTCGTAGTCCATAAACACGGACACAGCATTGCCCGGCCCCGGCCCATCTACGTGCAGAATTTCGCTCGCGGATTTGTCTATGTCCATGCGGTTTGTGATGGTTTTAATTTCCCGGTTGGCGATGTCCCGTTTGAGATTTGATAACACAGCCACAATATTTGCGCCGGTTTTCTCACCGCGTTCTTGTAAATCCAGCGCCCGTTTCTCGGTGATCGGTTGCACGGAGAGGGCAATCTCGCCGCCGCCCGCAGGCACGAAGCCGTATTTAAGTAATTCAGCAGACACACGCCCGCCCATTTTATTATATTGCGGCAAAAACGCCCGCTCCAGATAATCAAATGTCGGTGCCCACATATTGTGGGTACCACCGAGTATGGTCGCAGTGGACGCAGTTTTAGCATGGCTCAAAATTGGAATAATAGTTTGCGCCACAAGCACAGTCCCGCCCGCCGAGCCAATATCGAAACGGTAATCCCCGCCCTCAATTTCGCCCGGCACAAAACTAATGGCATCAGAGCGCAGCTCCAAGCCTTCAGTTTTAGCCCCACAAATTTCCGCAGCCGCTTTAATCGAAGTCAAGTGCTGGCGCATCAAACCAGGCTTCCGCCGCCCCGCCCGAATATTATCTATCCGCACAGGCACACCCGTAATTGCAGACAAGCTAATAGAAGTGCGCAAAACCTGCCCACCGCCCTCGCCGAAGCTGCCGTCAATATTGATTATACGTTTTTCCATTTTGTTTTCTCTTACTGGGTTAGGCAGAGTAACCCCGCCTAACCCTTCACACACACAACTTGCCTTAAAGTGTGGACAATCTCAACCAAGTCTTTCTGCGCTTCCATGACATCGTCAATAGATTTGTAGGCGGACGGGGTTTCGTCGATGACACCTGCATCTTTACGGCACTCGACACCTTTGACGGCTTCGAGGTGCTCTTCAAGGCTGACCTCTTTCTTGGCTTGGGTCCGCGACATCACTCGCCCCGCCCCGTGGGAGCAAGAGCAAAAGCTATCCTCATTACCAAGACCGCGCACAATATATGAGCGTGTCCCCATAGAGCCCGGGATAATCCCCATATCGCCCTTGCGAGCGCGCACGGCGCCCTTACGGGTGACAAAGATATTTTCGCCGAAATGGTTTTCCCGCGACACATAATTATGATGACAATTGACCGCCTCCACTTCTGCATCGAACGGAACGCTGAGAACTTCCCGCGCCGCCTTGATGACATTGCGCATCATCACGGTTCGGTTAGCCATTGCGAAATCCTGCGCCCATTCCACCGCTTGCACATAATCATCGAAATGATCTGTGCCTTGGGGGAAATAAGCCAGATCCCGATCGGGGATATTGATGAACCATTTTTCCATGTCTTTCTTGGCAAGCTCTATGAAATACCGCCCGATTTTATTACCCACACCCCGGGATCCAGAATGTAGCATAAACCAAACACGGTCTTCTTGGTCGAGGCACACTTCGATAAAGTGGTTGCCCGTCCCAAGCGTCCCGAGATGTTTCAGGTTATTAGTCTTCTTGATAGACTTGTGCTTATCAGTGATAACATCAAAACGATCCACTAATCCGCCCCAAGCCACCAGCGCCGTATCGGGCGCATCATGCCAAGAGCCTGTATCGCGTCTGCGTCCTGATGTGCGTCCATGGGGTACGGCACGCTCAATCGCCGAGCGCAAATGCCCAAGCGAATGCGGCAAATCATTGGCGGTCAGAGTTGTTCTGCACGCCATCATACCACAACCAATATCGACGCCAACAGCCGCCGGAATAATCGCATTTTTCGTCGGGATAACAGAGCCAATAGTCGCCCCGAGGCCAACATGCACATCCGGCATCACCGCTACATGTTTAAAGATAAACGGCATTTGCGCCGTGCGCAAAAGTTGTCGCCTGGCACGGTCATCAATAGGTACGCCCCGCGTCCACATTTTCACAGGCAAGCCAGCATCCCCCGTCATGACTTCATAGCCATGCTCGGTAGCAAACCTCTCAATTGTTTCAAATTCTTGTTCCATTTTCATCTCCTTCTTTACCCTTTTGGGCTTATTCCTCTTTCGCGCACTCTGGCACATCTTGTATTTGGCTCGTGTGGCAGTATTCGAAACTGCAGCCACCAGATTAACAGTCTAGCTCCCCTACCAATAGGGACCCACACGAATATTTATTGGTCGGGGCAAGAGGATTTGAACCCGTGACGACCCGGCCTATTTAAAGGAACCGGGAGCTCTACCAGACTGAGCTACACCCCGTATTATTTCTGGTTGACCCTGCTGGACTCGAACCCGCATTTCTAAATCCAAAACCTAGCGTCCTACCATTAGACGAAGGGTCACTAATTATCTCCCTGTGTTGCCCTGCCGTGTATGTGCAGCAGGGCAACCATCCGACCGTCTTGTTGAACGCAAGTGCCTATTCACTTGCTTAATTTTTCGTCTTTCAACATCTATAAACTGCGGTGTGGGCTAGGTGTTGGGAAATGATTTTTTGCACAAAAATGATAAAACATTGATTTTACAGGGTTCTTTTTTATTTTTCCGTAGTATTGGCTTAAATATTTACGCAATAATCTTCACATTTTATATTTATTTATAAAACTATATAATCTAAGCTACGCCTATGAAGAAAAATGTCGCCATTGGGTTCCTGGGAATCAATTTGGATAAGGGTAAAGGTGCCAAGCGTTGGGAGCGGTGGCGGCCTAGTGTTGACCTGTGCTCCCAAGACGATATGCAGATTGACCGCTTCGAGCTTCTCTTTGACAGCAAATATGCGGCCATCGCTGAACAAGTGCGCGAGGACATCGCGCTCGTGTCGCCGGACACTGACGTGGTGTTCAACGAAATGGACATCGACAATCCGTGGGATTTGGGCGAAGTTTATGAAGCTCTGTTTGATTTCGCATCTCTATACCGTTTCGATACTGAGCAAGAAGACTATCTCCTGCACATCACGACGGGCACCCATGTAGCGCAGATTTGTTTATTTCTACTCAATGAAGCCAATTACTTGCCTGGCAAAATCCTGCAACTATCACCGCCCAAGCGCAGTAGGAATGAAAGCACGGGAACGGTCTCTATCATAGATCTGGACCTGTCCAAATACGACGCTATTGCCGACCGGTTTGAGCGCGAACGGAAATCCGACACTGCGTTCCTGAAGTCCGGTATCCATACCCGCAACGCAAAATTCAATGCGCTCATAGACGAGATTGAACATGTGGCCATTCGCACCAAATCCCCTGTCTTGCTCACCGGCCCAACTGGTGCAGGTAAGTCGCATTTGGCGCGGCGGATTTATCAATTAAAGAGGCGCCGAAATCAGGTCGAAGGTGCGTTCGTCGAAATTAACTGCGCCACATTGCGGGGCGAAACCGCTTTGTCCGCCCTGTTCGGCCATAAGCGCGGTGCCTATGCGGGGGCCACCAAAGACCGTGCCGGGCTTCTCCGCACGGCCCATAAGGGCATGTTGTTTTTGGACGAAATCGAAGAGCTTGGCCTGGACGAACAAGCCATGATTTTGCGCGCTCTGGAAGAGCACAAATTCTATCCGGTCGGCGGCGATGTACAAGTCAGCGCCCAATTTCAACTGATAACAGGCACGACGACAGACTTGGTGCAAGCGGTGGCGGATGGTAAATTCCGCGAAGACTTATTGGCACGGATAAATATGTGGAGCTATACTCTGCCCGGCCTTAGCGCGCGCCCCGAAGACATCGCGCCCAATCTGGATTTTGAGTTAAACAAATTTAGCACCGCCAATCATCGCAAGATGAGTTTCAACAAAGAAGCGCTAACGGCCTACCTGAAATTTGCCCTGTCGGGCGAAGCCAAATGGACAGCAAATTTCCGCGACCTCACCGCGTCCGTAACCCGTCTTTGCACATTCGCAGACGGCTCACGCATTGGCCTACAAAGCGTAGACAAAGAAATCGCCCGGCTGAAGCAAACATGGCGGCTGGCGGGCGATAATGATTTTGAATGTATACTCTTGTCGGTCATATCCCAAGAGACCTTGGAAACCATAGACTCGTTCGAGCGCCCCGGCTTGGCCCATGTCATAGAGACCTGCCGCAATTCAACCTCCCTCAGCCAAGCGGGCCGCAAACTTTACGCCGTCTCGCGACGCATGCGCAAAACCAAAAACGACGCCGACCGCCTCAAAAAATATCTGGCAAGATTCGGGTTGGATTGGGTGCAGGTCAAACCCTAAGGCCTTCAGCCGCACGAAAAGAGAGAACGTGCTCCCTGAATTTTAAAGGATAACTCATAACATGAGATATCTGCATAACACCATTTTTCAATTTTTTGAAAAAAACAACACAATAAAATCAATAGCATTATTTTCATTTTTGATAAAATTATGAGTTATGTAGATGTCTCAACATACTATAATCATATTATGCAGGATTGTCTATATTTCATCAAAATCTAATGCAATTCATAAAACATTAACAATTGATGATTCCGCCCTAATCTCTTTGCAGAGCAATTTTGGCGGCGGCGCAATCGCGGTCACGGTCGAGCATATCGCGGGCAATATTTTGGTATCGGGTGCTGAGGGCTTTAAATTCTGCGTTCTCGCTTTGGTATATGGCGCGCACCCGTTTATAATCGGCATGCTTTAATTTACGCTGTTTAATCTTGTCATTGAGCCGCCGCAGTTCGCCCGTATCAATCCAATTGGCTTTATAGGCTGCGTAAGTATTGGCAGATGCACTCGCCTGGGACGCAGCTGCCTTGTGACGCGCACGCCACGGGCTAAGCGTTTGGTCAATGGCCAGAATTTCCGTGCGCAAAGCATCTGTGCGTGCGCGGGAATTTTTCTGGCTCTGCTTGAGGCGTTTAAGCTTAGAAGCCATATTGGCAATTTTGATTTTAATCACAGGCAAATCGGCATCTGTTCCGGTTTTGCAAACGGTATTGGCGGGGGATTGCGCGAGAGCAAAACCTGCCGATAATATGGTCAGGGCAAGTGCTATAAATGTAGAATAAACAATTTTCATATAAGTTTCTTAGCGCAATTCACCCCGTCAAACAATCGGGCGCTACAGTTATGGCTTACTTTTTGGGTGGGGGTTGTTTGCGGGTGAAGATCATGTGCGCTTCTGTGCTTTGGGATTTATCATATTTATAGCCTTCCACATTAAATCCGCGTAAATCGTCCGCCTTGTCAATCCGGTTATCAATGATCCAACGCGCCATCATGCCGCGCGCTTTTTTACCGTAAAACATCAAATTACGGGCTTCGCCGTCCTTGATATTGAGGAACTTGGCCTCAATAATCGGGGCGTTTAAAGCCTTTTTATCCACGGCCTTGAAATACTCATTCGACGCCAGATTAACGATGGTTTTATCCCCGTGATCGGCCATATCCTCCATTAAGGTCTCAGCGATCACCGATCCCCAAAATTGGTATAAATTCATGCCCCGCTCTGTGGCCAATTTGCGACCCATCTCCAAACGGTAAGGCTGGATTTTATCCATGGGCTTCAGCACACCGTAAAGCCCCGATAATATGCGCACATGGTCTTGGGAAAACTCAATATCCGCCGCAGACAGTGAACCCGCATCCAAGCCCTCATAAACATTGCCGTTAAAGGTCAGCACGGCGGGCTTGGCCGAATTTGACCGCCCGTTCAGACGAAATGATTTAAAGCGCTCATAATTGAGCATAGCCAGATTATCCGATAATTTCATCAAATCTTGCAATTCCGACACAGATAGTTTTTTAGCCGCCCGCGCCAAAATTTCCGTGTGCTTGCCTAAGCTTGGCTCACTAGCAAGACCCGGATAGTCCACAGGTTCCAGATCAAGTTTCTTGGCAGGGGAAAGTACGGCTAACATTTAGAATCCTTATAAAACGAATAGTTTATGTAGGCGTATTATAGACACTTGCCAAGATGTGCTGCTAATCTTTTGCTTTTTTCTTTTCGGTTCTTTGCTGTTCGATTTCCTCAAGCATTTTTTGCCAAATTGCGTTCAGCTCTTCGCTAGAGGGTAGGCCGCCTTCATTTGCAGCGCCTATAAAGGTGCCTGTATCTTTATTATATTCAAGAGCACTAAAAGCCTTTGCGTTGTACACACGATAGATGTCATTCTTGTCATATTTTTCTGGCCAATCATCAGAACGTGTTGCAAGAACGACATCACTATCAATCTGGCCGTTATCAATTTTATTCGTTATAATCAGCCAATCCGCCTCAGTTTCTGGCATAAATATGTGCTCTGTTCCTGGTGCTGCTCTGGCAAGCCCAAATATATCGTTATACTTGCTTTCATCATCCATTTTACTTTCCTGTGCAGTTGCGCTCACTGCCAATACTAGACATGTGGTTATTGCGTTAACTGTCACGCGTATTTTCATAATAATACTCTCGGATTCAAAATACCATCTGGATCAAGGGCAGTTTTTATCTGCCGCATCATTTGCAATTTAGCAGGACTTGCGCGGCGGGACAATTGTTGTTTTTTCAAAATACCAATGCCGTGTTCAGCGGAAATAGAACCGCCGAGACTGTCGACTATATCGTAGACTATGTCGTTTATTTCCGGTTCTAGCGCCATGAATG
This sequence comes from Robiginitomaculum sp., assembly GCA_026982415.1. GTDB lineage: Bacteria > Pseudomonadota > Alphaproteobacteria > Caulobacterales > Maricaulaceae > Robiginitomaculum_A. Next base: position 2,491 of record JALSHE010000061.1, on the reverse strand, counting down.
CTTCTGGCTGCATAGTTTCCGGCTGGCCAATATTATAGTGGATATTACCGTCGCCGAGATGGCCAAATGGTAGCGGGCGGCAGTTTGGTGTATGGCGCAAAACAGCCTTATTAGCCCTTGCGATAAAGCTGGGGACTTTGGCTATGGGGACGGAGATGTCGTGTTTGATGGTGGTGCCAATGGGTTTTTGGGCTGCGGACAGGTTTTCGCGCAAGGCCAGAAGTGCGGCAGATTGGGCTTGGCTATTGGCGATAACCGCGTCTAGCACCAAGCCATTTTCTGCGGCGGCTTCCAATATATTTTCTGCAAATTCTTGTGGGCTTTCGCTGCCGTTGAATTCCCATTCCAGCAAAACATACCACGGATACTTGTCCGCAAACGGGTCTTTGTGATCCGGCATTTGGGTCACATAATCCATACCGAGGCGCGGGATAAGTTCGAACATACACAGGCGGTTGCCACCGCGTACCATGTTCAATAATCGCAAGGCTTTGGCCGGGCTTTCCACCGCCGCCATGACACGGATATTATCTTTGGGTTGTGGGAATAATTTCACACTGGCCGCCGTGATAATACCCAGCGTTCCTTCCGCCCCCATCAAAAGCTGCGATAAATCATAACCCGTATTGTCTTTGCGCAGGGGATTAAGCCCGTCATAAATACGACCGTCCGCCAGCACGGCCTCGACGCCGAAAACAAGTTGCCGCGCCGTCCCGTATTTAACCACATGTACCCCGCCCGCATTGGTCGAGAGATTGCCGCCAATGGTACACGATCCTTCGGATGCGAGGGACAACGGGAATTTCAAACCCATCTCACCTGCCGCCTCCTGCACGGTTTGTAAGGTCACGCCCGCTTCGCAAATCATATGCAGATTATCCGCACTCTTATCGCGGATTTTGTTTAAGCGCACAGTAGATAACAATATTTCGCCCTGCGGCATTTGCCCGCCGACCAAGCCGGTATTACCGCCTTGTATAGCGATCGGGGTTTTGTGGGTGGCGCAAATCTTTACGGCTATAACCACATCTGCGGTACTTGTAGGTAATAATAAAATCGAGGTTACCCCCTGCCAGCGACCTCGCCATTCGCGCAAATAAGGCTCTATGATACCCTTATCCTGTGTCCAGGTTTTAGTCGGCAAGGCGGATTTAAGCGCATCTACGACCTGCGCATATGTCATACCAAATCCATATCAAAAGCCGCGAAACGCTCAGGCGCGATTGCCCCAGTTCGCAACAATTTTGCCCGTTTACCGTCAATGGAAATTATAGTTGATTCGTGGCCTTCATTACATGTTCCGCCATCCAGTATTAGCGGGATTTTCCCCCCAAGACCCGCCTGTACTTGCGTCGCCGTTATGGGGGCGGGCTGGCCAGAAATATTAGCACTTGGCAAAACCAGAGGCTCCGCAAACCCGATATCCAAAAATGCGGACGTCCAATTTATATCTGGACACCGCACAGCAAATGTCGGCAAATTTCCCGTTTTTGGATTCAATGCTGGCAAAACCAAAGTAAGCGCGCCCGGCCAAAATACATCCATCAAAGCTTGTGCCAAGGGCGAAACTCTCACCAACCGATTGGCATGCTCGGGCGCAAATACTACAACTGACAAAGCCTTGTGCCCCGGCCTGCTTTTAACCTGATAAATTTTTTCAATAGCGCTTGGACTATTCGCCAAGCCTGCCAAACCATAAACCGTATCTGTTGGCAAAACGACCAGTTCCCCTGCCTGCAATAATGCGGCGGCTTTTCTAAAACCCGCCATATCTGCTTTCATCATCTCAGCCATCTAATTCTCGTTAAATTCAGTTTCAATTTGTAAATTGATTTCGTCTCCAATACCAAACCCTCTGAGCGTGGTCAGCCCAAAATCCGAGCGCAGGAAAGTCCCCGTTGCGGAAAACCCCAAAGTTTTACCCTTATGGCCAAAAGATTTGCCTGCGCCGTTAAATACGGTCTCCAAGACCAAAGGCTTGGTTTGGCCACGAAATGTCAAATTACCCATAATAAGCCCCGCATTATCGCCAGTAATTTGTATGCTCGTGGAGATAAATCTTATCTGCGGATGTTTACCCACATTAAAATAGTTGCCACTCTCAGCAATGGTTTCGTCGAACTCAGCATCTCCCGTACTCACACTGGTCGGGTCTATAATGATGTCCACGCGGCTGTTTTGTGGGGCGAAAGGGTCAAAGAATAGTGTTCCTCTTATATCATCAAACCGCGCCGTATAATTGGAAATGCCCGCATGGGAGATGCGCCACACCACACTGGTATGGGCGGGGTCAAGCACATAATTCCCCGCAATATCCGGCGCCAAATCTACAACTGGCGGGGTATAGCATGATGCCAACAGTACGGATGCTAATGTTGCAATGATGCGGCGGGTTTTCATATTGATGCATTCCAAATCTACTGTATACCATGGTATTACAGGAAATATAATTGATTGTATTGTGTAAAATTATCATAGATAACGACTTGCC
>JALSHE010000060.1 GCA_026982415.1 Robiginitomaculum sp. | reverse complement strand
CCGACCTCGGTGGAGCCTGTGAAGGCGATTTTGCTGATGCCTTTGTGGGCGACAATGGCTTGCCCGGTCTCGCCGTCTCCGGTGATGATGTTGACCACACCGTCCGGCAAGCCTGCTTTCATGCACAGTTCTGCAAAATATAGTGCGCTCAGCGGAGTTTGTTCCGCTGGCTTCATCACCACAGTATTACCAGCGGCCAAGGCCGGCGCGATTTTCCACGACAGCATCAAAAGCGGGAAATTCCACGGAATAATCTGCCCGACCACGCCCAGCGGTTCATAATCAGAAAGCTCCGTGTCCCGCAAGCTTGCCCAGCCCGCATGGTGATAGAAATGTCGTGCTACGAGCGGAATATCTATATCGCGGGTTTCGCGGATTGGCTTGCCGTTATCCATACTTTCCAACACCGCCAAGACCCGGGCATGTTTTTGCACCAGACGCGCCAAAGCATAAAGATATTTCGCCCGTGCGTGGCCGGACAAAGCCCGCCAGCTTGCGCCAGCGGCTTCAGCCGCTTTCACGGCTTTATTGACATCAGTTTTAGACGCTTGGCTGACCATGGCCAGTTTAGTGCCATTGGCTGGATTGTGGGCAGCGAAAGGCTTGCCGCCTGCCTTCATCCATTTGCCGCCAATAAACAAATCAAATTTTTTCTTATGACCCGCCAGCCAGGCTTTGGCCTCGGCGTCGCTTTCTGGTGCCGGGCCGTAATCGAGAGTTTTGTATATTTCTTTGACAGACATAGTATTTCCTAAACAAGCGATTGGTGATTGTGGGCGGCGTAGCGTCCGGTGGCACGGTGTTCAAGCTGGCGTTCTATATCCCCAAGCAGGCTGGATGCGCCGAAGCGGAACAGCTCAGGCGTCAACCATTCACCGCCCAGTTCTTCTTTCATCATGGACATATAAACCAGCGCGGTTTTGGCATCTGAAATACCGCCCGCAGGTTTGTAGCCGATTTTATATCCGGTTAGCTCTTGGTATTCGCGGATTTGCCGCACCATGACGAGGGATACGGGTAAGGTGGCATTGACGCTTTCTTTGCCGGTGGAGGTTTTGATAAAGTCCGCCCCCGCCATCATGGAGACCATAGAGGCTTTGGCCACATTGGTTAACGTGCCCAGCTCGCCCGTGGCGAGGATAACCTTGATATGGGCATCACCGCAAACTTCGCGGCAACGCTTGACCATATTGTAAAGTGCGCGCCAGTCTTCGTTTAGGGCCATATGGCGCTCAATCACAATGTCGATTTCTTGGGCGCCCGCTTTAACGCTTGCGCGGATTTCGGACAGGCGTGTACCCAGCGGCGTATGACCTGCCGGGAACCCGGTGGACACGGCGGCCACAGGAATGCCTGTGCCTTCGAGCGCGTCAACGGCGGTTTTCACAAAATTATTATAAACGCAAACTGCGCCGGGTTTGATATTGAGGTCTTGTGCGCCCAACATTTCCAGCACATCTGCCCGCACGGGGCGCTTTGCTTTGGCACACAACCGACGCACACGACCGTCCGTATCGTCGCCCGCAAGTGTGGTCAGGTCGATAAATGTGATAGCCTTAAGCAGCCAAGCGGTTTGGTAGTTTTTCTTTACCGAGCGGCGCGTGCCCAGCGTGCCCGCGCGGCGCTCAAGAGCGGAGCGGTTAATTTGAATGCCTTTGACATGCTTGAGATCAAGCGGCATTCCGGTGTTTCTTGGCCAGGGATTTCGGGTAATACTCATAATTGTCTCAAAAATGCTTTTATCAAAGCTTGGAACTGGTCAGCGGATTTTGCCGCCCATTCTTTGGTTTGCTTATGGGTGATGGCGGTGGCCGACATGCCCGCCGCCATATTGGTGACGTTGGAAAACCCGACACATTTCAGGCCGAGAAACCTTGCCAAAATAACTTCGGGAACCGTCGACATGCCGACCGTGTCCGTGCCCAGTATTTTCAGCATTTTAATTTCGGCAGGGGTCTCGAAGGCTGGCCCGGACAACCATGTATACACACCTTCGGGCAAAGGTACGCCAATGTCCTCAGCACCGCGTCTGGCCGCAGCGATAAGTTCTGGATCGTAAGCGTCCACCATATCAACAAACCGTGCATCACCCGGCTCGCCGATGAGGGGACTGGTGCCGGACATATTGATATGGTCCGTTATCAGCATTTGCCAACCCGGCGGAATATCTTCGCGCAAGGAGCCAGCAGAATTGGTCACACACACCGCGCTAGCGCCAAGGGCTTTTAGGGTCTCAAGCGGCACACGCATAGCATCCGCCTTGCCGTGTTCATAATAATGGGAGCGCCCGCCAAATACGGCGACATTAACGCCCTCAATCGTGCCGATAACAAGATTGGGATTATGCCCCGAAACGCCCGCATGGGGGAAGCCGGGCAAATCCGCATAAGGCACGGCCACGGCATGTTCGATTAAATCCACCAAGCCGGACAGGCCGGACCCCAAAATCAAACCCATATCCACAGGCTTACCGCCTGTGCGTTCATGAATCAATTTAGCCAGTTTTTCAGCACTCATATTATTTCCCTAAATTATTTTTACCAAAGGCGATGGGGAGAAGCTCGCCCAATGTATAAGACTGCAAGCCGCCGTCTTTACCTTGCACGAAAATAGGCACATCTGCATCTGCAAATTCATATATTTTCTGGCGGCACCCCCCGCAAGGCGCAACCCTGCCGCCGCCCTTTTTGACGATGACAAATTGCGCGATTTCCTGACAGCCCCCCGCCACCATAGCCGCAATAGCATTTGCCTCGGCACAAGCA
>JALSHE010000059.1 GCA_026982415.1 Robiginitomaculum sp. | reverse complement strand
ACGCCGAGAAAAAATTGCTCGGCACCGAAGATATTTCCAATGGCCGTATCGTCATGGCAACGGTCAAGGGTGATGTCCACGATATTGGCAAGAACATTGTCGGCGTGGTTTTGCAGTGCAACGGATATGAAGTCATAGACCTCGGCGTTATGGTGCCCTGCGAGAAAATTTTAGAGACCGCCAAAGAGGTGAATGCAGACATTATCGGCCTGTCCGGTTTGATAACCCCGAGCCTCGACGAGATGGTTTATGTGGCCGGGGAAATGCAAAGACAAGGCTTGAACCTGCCCTTGATGATTGGCGGGGCGACAACCAGCGTCACCCACACGGCGGTAAAAATAGAACCCGCTTACACCGACAACAGCACTATCTATGTGCAAGATGCATCAAGGGCCGTAGGCGTGGTCACGGCTTTGCTTGGCGATCAAGCGGACGTGTTCAAGGCGGAGACAAAAGCCAAATACGAAAAATCCCGCGCCGCCCATGCTCGTAGTCAATCAGGTAAAAAGCGCCTGCCCATAGAGACTGCACGCGCCAATAAATGTGCGCTGGATTGGGACGGCTACCAAGCGCCGAAACCTAGTTTTATTGGCGCTAAAACGTTCAAAAATTATGATTTGAATATCGTCCGCCCCTATATTGACTGGACGCCGTTTTTTTCTACATGGGAGCTTAAGGGACGCTATCCGGATATTCTGGAACACAAAATTTACGGCAAAGCGGCACGGGATTTATACCGCGATGCACAGGCTATGCTGGATAAAATGCTGGCGGAAAAATGGGTGCATGCTCAGGTCACACTCGGCTTTTGGCCAGCGGTTAGCGACGGCGATGATATTCAACTTTTCACCGATGAAAGTCGCACCGATAAGCTGGCAACACTCCACACCCTGCGCCAGCAAATGGTCAAATCGGAAGGGCGTAAAAACTACGCCCTGTCGGATTTTGTCGCGCCCGACCATATCAATCAAGATTATGTCGGCGGGTTTTGTGTGACCGCCGGGCTGGGCGAAGGCGACCGCGTGCAGGACTTCAAAGCGGCGGACGATGATTATTCCGCCATATTATTCCAAGCACTTTGTGACCGTCTCGCCGAAGCCTTGGCCGAACATTTGCACGAACGTGTGCGCCGCGAGTTTTGGGGTTACGAAAAATCTGCCCGCTTCGGGGTCAAGGGATTGGTAGCCGAAGACTATGTAGGTATCCGCCCAGCACCAGGCTACCCCGCACAACCAGACCACACCGAAAAAGCCACACTGTTCAAGCTCTTGGGCGGCGATGCAACGGGTGTGAAGCTCACAGAAAGCTTCGCCATGCATCCGGCGTCTAGTGTGTCGGGGCTATATCTCTCCCATCCCGATAGTATATATTTCGGGGTCGGCAAGATAGAAAAAGACCAGGTGGTGGATTATGCGCGGCGTAAAGGCATGGAACTTAAGGAGGCCGAGAGGTGGTTGGCTCCGATTTTGAATTATTGATAATCTCCTCTCCCCGTTTACGGGGGAGGTGCCGGAGCGTAGCGTAGGCGGAGGGGGGAGCCACACCCGCCGGACTCTGCGTTTGGCGCTCCCCCCTCCGAGCGCAAGAGCGCCCACCTCCCCCTTAAAAGGGGGAGGGAATTATGTTAAGCCACATCCCTAAGCGGATGCTCCAGCCGTTCTAGCATTTCCTTGGGCACTACTTGCACAAAATTCTCTCGTTCAATATCCCAATCTCTAAGCAGGACTTTTGCAAATTCTGAACCCGTTTTGTCTACGTGTGTGGCAATGAGAGATTTGCATTTTTCTTCCCAATAGGTGCTGTCAAAACCTTGCCAGACTACGCTATCGGGGTTGACGGCTTTTTCAAACTTTCTATCCGGGTCGTAAACAAAGGCCATGCCGCCGGTCATGCCTGCGCCGAAATTATCGCCGATAGAGCCGAGTATAACCACCGTGCCGCCTGTCATATATTCAAGCCCGTTATTGCCGCAGCCCTCGACCACGGCTTCTGCGCCAGAATTGCGCACGGCAAAGCGTTCGCCAGCTCGGCCTGCCGCCAAGAGCGTGCCCGAAGTTGCGCCGTATAAACAGGTGTTACCGATAATGGAGCTGGTGTGGGCGTCGATTTTACTGCCACCTTGGGGGGCGAGGAATATTTCTGCGCCGGACAGGCCCTTACCCACATAATCATTCGCATCGCCGTCGACGATTAGCCGCAAACCTTTCATCCCAAAAGCCCCAAGGGATTGCCCGGCAGAGCCGCGCAGGCGGATGGTCAATTGACCGTCCGGTAATCCGCCGACACCAAATGCTTGGTAAATCTCGCTAGAGCTTCTTGTGCCTACGGCGCGGTCAGTATTGCGTACCGTATAAACCAGTTCGGTTTTTTTGCCGCGTTTAAATAATTGCTTGCCGTCTTTTAGGATTTGCATATCCAGGGCGTCCGGCACTTCGGTGCGGCCTGTGCGCGAGTCGACGACCGGGCGAATATCAATGCGGGTGAGGACGGCATTAAGGTCAAGGTCGTCCAAATGAGTTGCGCCGCGCGAAACCTGCGACAGTAAATCCGCTCGCCCGATAATTTCAGACAGGCTGGTGACGCCGAGATTTGCCAGAATTTCGCGCACTTCTTCGGCCATAAAGGTCATGAGATTTATCACATGCTCTGGCTTGCCGGTAAATTTATCTCGCAAGCTTTCATCTTGGGTACAGACCCCGACCGGACAAGTATTGCTGTGGCATTGCCGCACCATCAAACATCCCATAGCCACGAGGGACAAAGTACCAACACCATATTCTTCGGCGCCGAGCATAGCGGCAATGACAATATCCCGTCCGGTTTTAAGCCCGCCGTCCGTGCGCAAGGTTATCTTGTCGCGTAGCCCGTTCAGACTCAGGATTTGGTGGACTTCCGACAAGCC